>CAXGXL010000204.1:0-6553 GCA_964013555.1 uncultured bacterium | reverse complement strand
CACTCCTTTAAAGCTACTTCTCGAGTTTGCATTGTACATCTTTTTTAGTGATTCGATGGTGTGGCTTCCTATGTTCGTGTTGTCCGCGCATTCCGATGCAAAAAAGTTATCCATCAAGCGGGTTCGATAGTTGATTTCGGTTTCAAGTTTCCGGATGGATTGTGTGCGAACCCGGTCCTGTTCAAGGCCTTGTGTCCATTGGGTATAGATCCACGAACTAAAGCTCAGAAAAAATGTTGACAAAAGAAACAAACCAAAATTGCTGTTTAGAAAGTGCCAAAGAGTTAAGGCTTTGGCTTTACGGTTTGCTTGAGCTAGTTGGGCGTGAGTGTTCATGAGCAGCCTCGTTATTTTGAGTTTAGTCTTCGCGGGCAACATTAGAGTGCGAGGTGCGAGAAATCAAAAAAACGGAGGGAGCCCTAGCTATTTAGTCGCACCATTTTGTTTCAAGAATTGTACTAGCTTTGGATTCTAGCGCCGACTTTGTCGAATTTGGTGGGGTTTTCGAGTCGGATCCCGCTTTTGAAGCAGCACTGCGGTATTGCCTTATTCGGTCGAGGTCATTTTGGCGACGCTAAGACTTGCCTTTTGTGGGAGAAGAGTCTTATGAGGGCTGGATGAATCGGTCCAAATACCTAGTGCCCAACGCAATAACCGCGGCTTCAATGCTGATGGGTCTTGCATCTATTTTTCTTGCAGCAGAGCATGATTATGTGAACGCTGCTTGGCTCATTTTATGGGGAGTGCTCTTAGACAAACTCGACGGGACCGCGGCTCGCCTCTTAGACGCTTGTTCGGAGTTTGGCGTCCAGTTTGATTCCTTCGCGGACTTTGTGGTTTTTGGCTTGGCGCCTCCTAGTCTGGTGTATTTTCTTCTCTCGACAGAGGCGACTTTTCAGGAGGGAATTCCTTTTTTGGCGCTGGCATCGGCTATTGGCTTTTTTGTGGTGTCGGCATCCGTTCGATTGGCCAGATTCAACATTGACACGCGAGCTGATGGCAACGAATTATTTTATGGCGTGCCGACGACATTTACGGGTGCTGCGGTGGCTTCGGCCTACCTAACTTGGGAGCGCCATAGCGGTGGTCTCTCACCGGGGTGGTTGTGTTTGTTATTTCTGGTTTTGGGGGGCCTGGGAATGAATTGCTCCGCGAGATTACCTAAGCTGAAGCTTCGTGGAAATGCGTTTCGAAAGGGCTTTGTTTTGGTCAATATTGTCGGTGTTTACACCTTGACGGCTTTTCGCATGGCACCCGAATATCTTTTTGTCGTTTGCGTAGCCTATTTGGCTTCGGGGTTGGTTTGGGGAGTGACCTATAAAGGTGAATCAGAAAGAGTGGTTACTGGCCAGGCTTGAGTGGTCCAGCTCTGGGCTGGTTTTGTTTTTCTCCATCATCGATTGGCCTTCTTCTTCGTACTGACTTGGGTTGAGCGGGTTCTATTTGGCAGCCGAAGGGACTATTTCGAAAACTGCGACACGAATCTGGTATCGGTGAGCGAGCGTAAGAACGCTAAGACGTCCGCACGTTCAGGCTCGGTGAGTTGAAATCCACTAAGAATAGGGTCTTTGTTAGGGTTGATTCGCCCATCACCTGCCTGGGGACCGCTTGCAATAAATCTGCCTCCATTTGCGTAGTGCTCTAAAACACGTTCAAGGTCCGGAACACTTCCATCGTGCATGTACGGTGCGGTCAGAGCAACGTTACGAAGGCTCGGAATTCGGTGCTTACCGTCATCTTTTGGGTCTTGGGTGAATTCACCTAGGCCTTGGTTTCCATTGGGGTAGTGGGTAATGGCGCCATTCCAGTAGGCAGCTGGCCCATTTTCGATAAAATAAAGTCCCGTATTTCGAAAGGCTTCATTTATAGGGGCAACCCTCTCGTTTTCGGAGAATGCTAGCGAGAAAAAAAGACCGGCATGACAGGAGCTACAGCCCAGTCTTTCGGACTTAAAGAGGTCAAATCCCCGTTTAGCTGATGGTGAGATTGCGTTCTCGTCACCTGCACGCCACTTATCCCACGGCGAATCGAGGGAGACCAAAGAGCGTTCAAAATTTGCAATGGCGTTAATGGCGAGGGACCACGAAATAGGTTCTTGGGAAGGGTGCTCGGGAAAGGAGCGCCGAAAGTCACGCTCATAGGTAGGTTCCTGCTCAAGTAGCTCCAGCAGGCGTTGAGGGTCGTAGTGGTTGCTGGAGTCTTGCACAAAGCCCGCTCCCATTTCCACCGGATTGTCTCCGAAAAGCGGGGTTAGCATTTGCTCTTCAAGGCTCTTGGATGTGAGGTTAGCCCAATTCAAGAGTGGCGCCCAAGCAAGGTTGGCAAGGCTTGGAGCATTGCGCGAGGTAAAATCGCCGGTGGCGCCTCGATGAGTAGTTTCGTTGATGGTGAAGGCTAATGCCGGTTCATGGCAACTTGCGCAGGCGAGCTCTTGATTCAGTGAGAGACGCTTTTCAAAGAAAAGTCGTTTTCCAAGCTCAACCGATTCCACCGTCATAGGGTTGAAATCGGGAACTTTGGGCGGTGCGAGGTCTTTCGGTAGTTTCCAAACCCATGGTGTCGTGGAAATGGTTGGCTCGTTGCCACAGGCTGAGTGGGAGGCGCAAGCAACCGTTAGACAGATTAGCGGGAAAAGGTTGGAGCGTAAAACCAAGAAGAGGGGATTATTCATTTCCAGCGGGCATCCTGATCTGGAAACCCGTTGAGTGACAGTGGTTGCACGAGCCGCTCGGCGCAATCGGCATAACCATTTTGAGAGTCTTATCCTGATCAAGGATGCGGGCAAAATAGGTTTGCTCTTGGTAATTGATTTCGGGAATTGTGGTGGAGTAGAATTGTCCGTTGGCATCGACAGAGAGGGTGAACTTCATATCCCAGTTTTCAAGCTTCTCCGCAAGGGAAAGGTCGGGTCGTCGCGCAAACCCTTCGTCTGCGGTTCCGATTTCAACGTAGCCACCGTCGGTCCAAGGAGACCCGTCCTCACTGTAGATGGTTCCTGCGACTACAAATTTTCCGAAGCCGGGTCCGCTTTGTTGGTGGCACTGCATGCAGTTACTTCCGTAACGCAGGTCGCCTGGCTTGTGGCTTTTAGTTCCATTAGTGGACGAACGTGCACTAATATCAAGACTTGAATCACGAGGGTAGTCGGGGTGAGGCCATCCATAGGGGTCTTTGGGGTCCAATTCACTGACCCTGGCTCGGGAAACATCAGGTCCGACATCTTCGCTCCAGTCAATGGTTCGAAAAGCTGTTTGGGTAACGGTGCTCATTGCCGCATTGGGCTCCATGGTTTCGTCAGGAAGAGCGAGGCCAACGGCGGCAAACATTTCATCACAACCATTGGCCAATCCCGCAGCTGCACCTGGATTGGGACCATCTTGCATATCGGGGATATTGCGAACAAACATACATCCGCGGCCTCGATTTAAATCGTCTTGTGCATAGAATCTGGCCAGGTCCAATTCAACTGCTTGGGTTTCTGGGTTGAGCTCCAATTCAAATTCCGGAGCAAAATTCATTGTGCATTTGTAGGGGCCTTTGACTGTGCCGGTCGTGCTCTCACAGCCTTGGGCACCGGGATGGAAATAATAAGCTTCTTTGGTTTTGTCGTTGGTTGTCGCTTTGACATCGATCTTCATATGGCGATAGCCGGATGTCCATGTCCACTGCATTCCATAAGCGTTGAGGGGGGGGGCGGAGACAGAGCCATCGACATGATTGAGCTCTTGTGGAACGCCTACCTTAAAGCGAACTGCGGTGTATTCGGCTTGGGGAGCTCTGCCGCTGACGGTCGTATGGATGGTCTTGGTTCCTCGTAGACTGCACATTTCTGAATCTGTATTGGTAAAGTCCACCAGGGCTAAGCCCCCTTCGGTACCGTCTGGCTTGGTGTATGACAATTGAAATTCATCATCTTTTTTGAGAGTCAGTGGTGTGACGCTTCCATCAGCTTGGATGAACTCAATATCGTGAACGTAAAAACGCACATCTCGGACTTCTATGGAGCTCTTGCTTTGGCCGATCTCCTCGTAGATCCGGCCGCATTCGAGGGGCTCTCCGTTGACGGTTCCCGCAAATACAAGATTAAAGGTTGGATTTAAGTTCTTGTTTTTGCATGCCCCTAGGCTCAGGGCCATAGAAAATAGGAGGACCCAAAAAGAGTATTTCACTTGCATATCGATGCTTTCGTACGGCTAGGTATTTCTGACCTAGATGCCAATGTTAGGAAAATCCACTACTAAGGGCGAGCTGGTAGACCGTAAAGGTAGGATACTCAATTGGACAAATTGTCGCACTCCGGGAGGGGGAGGAGGGGTTGGAGCACGGGCGGTTTTGGCGTTTTGAATCTTTGCGTATAAACTTTGTGTTTCGCGAAGACCCGACCGGCCCCACTTAAAGCTAGTGGGCTAATGAGCAAGGTTTTTTTATGCGGCGAGAAGCTCGCGTTTGGTTGATGGGGTTATTCCAAAGCCACAATAGCGATTTTTCGCCGAACGAAATGCATATAAAATCCCACGGTGATGATGGTAAGAATAGAGGGGCCCGGATCTAGAAAAATGCCATCGCCCCAATCGAATAAAAGAAAATGAAATCCAAAATTGGCCGCAGCGAGCCCCGTTAGGAATAGCGCGTAACTTCTCACTGAAAAGATGGGGTAACTTAGAAAGATTGCGAGTAGAGAAAGGAGCAGCACTGGGATTTGCCATGGCCATCGAAGTATGGAGAGGTTGGATTTTTGAAGAAGTTGATCAATAAGTTGGGCTTGAATGAACACGCCATGGGTACTTGGATTTTGATAGGTCGGAAAGTCATACACTGTGGTGTGTCTATCCTTGGTCTCCTGGTCGGCGCGCCCGATCAGTACGATTTTATTCTCTGTTTTCTCTTCCCAGTTTGATTTGTGAAGTAAGAGAATATCTGCAGCGGAAACAACTTGAAAATTGAGGTTCTCTTGGCGCCCTCGGTAATTGAGTCTTAAGGCGTTTTGGCTAAAATCCTCGGGCCTTCCCAGCTTAAGGGATTTTTGTAGAACGGGGCATGGGAGGTTTTCACAAGGACAATCGAAATCGAGTTGCATTTTGAGTTCGTTGGGAGTGATTCCTTGAAAGAGTGCCGCTGAAGCGAGGCTCATAGATGGTAACACTAATCGTTCTTGGGTATGCCCCGAGGAATTCTCAAGCCAAGGTGATGCGGATGTGCGTCGGCTCACGCATTTGAGAAGCGGAGTACCTATCACTCGCATCAAGGAGCGTGAAAAAAGGTAGGGTTCTGATGCCAGCAAATTGGCACTAACAGGCATAAATCTCTGATCTAGAAAATTCTCAGTCGGGTTGGTGCAATTGCAGTTGGGGTTTATTTGTTCAGGAGGCTTTTCTTTGCATTCTTGAGCACAGGTGCAACTAGAATCGATGGTTAAGGTGGTGCCTCGGACAAAATCGAATTGCCCACCGTAGGGGTATCGCGTAGCGTGTTCAGCGATGGCAACGCTGCCATGTTTCTCTATTGCTTTAGCAAGTTCGCAATCACCAGGCTGAGGGGAGTCCATTAATATATCAAGTGTGATTGCACGCGATTTATCGAGTTTGTCGATAAGTGTAGCAAGGAGCGGCCTTGGAGTTGTTTTCCATTCTTCTGGTTCTTTCGTATGATCCCAAACGTGAAAGGTAGCATCATCCAACAGAACGACGGTCACATTGCTCTTCGATACGTCTTTGGAACTTCTAAGGAGAAAAAATATATCGAGAAAGTCACCCCCTAGTGCGAGAAAGGCGAGAAAACTAAGAAAGAATGCGATGCTGTATCGAGCCAGGGGAAGTTTGATTATCCAGCGTTTCTTTTGGGGAAGTGGGCTCTCTTCTGGTGGGTTAGTTGCATTGGATGTCATTTGGGAGCTTCTTGACAGAGGGCAGCAGTTAAATGAACCTTGCATAAGTGTTCTTTTAGACGATTCCGAATCTCCTTGAGGCCTTCATCATTCGGGTGAGATGTTTGCATCGTGTGGATGTATAAAAGAGCATCCGTAGGAAGTGATAGTCTCAAATAGACACCAACCATAGCTGCGGCTACGCTACTTGGGTCTTTTATGTTCCCCGACTTGAGTGCTTGTTTCTCTGCATCTAGTTCTTTGCTTATAAGGGTGAGGGTATCGAGATTAGGAAGAGTCACTTCAATCTCGCTTTGACCAACTTCAACCAGGTAGGATTGATTCGGTTCTAAAGGGGGACCCGAATATTCCATTACCTTGGAGGAACTCGATGCACTCCAGACAATCTCGTCGTTTTCGAGATCGGTGACAATGACTTCTTGCTTGCCGCAAGCATGACAATCCCAAGTTATGTACTTTAACGTTGTGAGCTCACCTTCAAGTGGCAATGTAATCCTAACTTTTTTGGGTGATCCCCTGCTGGCACCAGAGCGAGCGGTGCTGGTTCGTATCTGAAGAAGTTTGTTTGTGCTCGATCTGATGTCTGCATTTGGTTTTGGTAAATCTGCTAGTGAAAACTTGGGAATATCGGACCGTGGAACGACGGTATAAGACATTGCCTTGTACCTA
>CAXGXL010000203.1:0-6565 GCA_964013555.1 uncultured bacterium | reverse complement strand
AGCTCCGCTTCACGAAGCAGGTTTTTTAGAAAAAAAATCAGCGCTTATTCTAGGGGCTGGGGGCGCAGCGCGGGCGGCAGCCATCGCCTTAGACCACTTTGGTTCGAAAATTCACATTGCAGCTCGAAATCCACATAAAGCAGCAGAATTTCTCGAGAACACAGAAGTAGAAAACGCGGGTACGAGCGGCGCATTAAAAGACACGAGCTATCTCGAAGGTCTTATGGCGACGGTAGACTGCATCATTCAAGCAACTCCTGTGGGTTCCAACAACGATAGCCACACACTTCCCTGGTCGGCGGCTAAATCAGAATTAATTGCCTTTGATATGGTCTACAAACCAGTCGAAACACCCTTCTTGGCAGAGGCTAAAAAGGCCGGGTGCACCACCATCCCTGGATGGAAAATGTTATTGGCACAAGGTGCGGCGGCACTTAAGATCTGGACCGGGCGTGAAGCACCGTTAGATGCAATGGAAAAAGCCCTTAAGGCCGAATTGGATATTAAATAGTTTGACTTGGAGCTCGAGTGACCGGCAAGTTTTTAGATAGCACACTCCGGTAAACCTCCTCGTAGGCGTCGATCTGACTTTCGATTCGAAATCGGTTGTACCGACGGCGGATGGACTGCCGAGATGGCATGGATTGTAGAACCTCGAGAATAGCACTGCTAAATTCATCAGAATTGGGATTAACCAATTTTCCGCATGAATTTCCAACGATATGCCTGCCTGCTGCTTTACATGCGACTACAGGAAGTCCCACCGATATATAATTTAGCAGTTTAATAGGAGCACCGGTCCATAAATTTCGCGGACATACGCCTAATTGCGCTATGGAGAAAAGCGAGCACAGTTCCAGAATCGAGTTGTACCGATAAAGATAAACCCCATCTCTACTAGATGCTGCTTCCAATTCGTCCTCGAATGCTGAAGTGTCACAATTAGAAGCAACCAGAAGTTTTAAGTCCGGTCGCTTGACTCTAACCTTTTGAAAACTCTCCCACAAAAGGGGCAAATTTTGATAGGCATCAGGATTTCCGGCGTACAACAACCAGGGGCCTTCTCCAATCTCTGCTAGAATTTTCTTTGTGGTCTGCGGACAGGATCCTGATAGTTCTTCGCCTAGTAAACCCGGAGCAATAACGTGAATTCGATTGGCAGAAATACCATGCACTTCATGCAGCGACCTGTGGTCCTCATCGAATACCACAACGGCGTCCGCAGTCCTCGGGAGGGTTTTATCAATCACGTCTCCGACCACTGAAGCAAAAGCTTGAGCTAGATGCGCTTTGAAATAAGTAGGAAGCTCGGGGCCCATCGCATTGTGCGCATGGTAGACCATCGGAATAGAGGTTTGTAGTTTTAACACCGCCCCAATACCCAGCCCTTCAATATTGTGTACATGGAGCAGGTCGCAACGATGAGCTTTGATAACTCGAGCCGCGGTTAGCATCAGTGCAGCATCTGCCGCGGGCTTTTTGAGATTGGGGCCGCTGCGTAGGCTATCACCCACTTTCGCACTGCGATGAAGGTGAAAAGGAAAGTCCGCTTCATATTCACCATATCCATAGGTGATCAAATGAACTTCATGACCGGCATAAGCCAGAGCTGACGCCAAGTGACGAATTAGAACTTGAGTGCCTTGGTAGGTTGGAAATGGACAGGCGGCGACCATAGCAATTGAGATGGGCTTATTGAATGATGACGCGATTGAAAAAGAAATGAGAACCTCCCGACCTACTCAGCGTAAGGGACCACCACGGAGTCTGGTCTAGACCGAATCAAAACATCGATTTTTGGCTTTCTTCGTAAACTAACTTCAGTGATATCATTGACCGCCGGCGAATCCTCTAACGCAACACTAGGAATTTTAACCAGATTATCGACATCTCCCATTTCAGTAGCAAGCTTACGAATTCTCGCTTCTTTAGCCGCTTCAAGCCCCAAAATAACCGCCACAGCTTCCCTTATCTTAAGAGAACCCGCCTGCGCAAAACCCAATTTGATTTGGAAAGTGGTGCCAACCATAGCCAGATCTAAAATATGATTTTTTGCATCTAAAATACGTGGCTTTCCCTTGCGCATCACTTTGACCAACTTTTGGTCGCAATTTCTAACTTCTTCGAGGGCATTTTCCAAATCACTCAAGGCTATTCCTGACCAAGAAACAGAGTAAGTACTCGATATTAAAGAGCTATTAATGGCCGGGGCTTTCCAGGGTACGGTATCGAAATTAATGATAGCCAAGCCCTCCGGCAGCCAGCGATTCAGGGATTCAGCATAATCCTGAGGAACTATATCCCCGTGACAAAACACATCAAAATACTCCGCCTCGCTCTCAATACCCGTAGGACAAGCCGGGCCAAAACCCAATTTCATTCGTGGTCTGATTCCTTGAGAGGTGACCACCGGAAGTTCGGCCATTCGAATCGAGCGCTGAATATTCTCCAACAAATCAAGATGCGAGATATGAGTCCCTCGCCCCAATTTAGCGTATCTATAACGCAGTCTCGTCCGCGAATTAGGATCTGCAATCTTTTGCTTAGACTGGAGATTCTCTAGATCAACCGAAGGCGTATCCACAATGGGAAGCCCGGCCGTCCCATGAACTACAGGCCGCAACGCAACGGTGCGTTTTTTCGTTTTTGGATCTGGTCTTAGATAAGGATCTCCCAAATCACAGCCGCCGCAGGCATAGCAATAATCCTTCAACGCGCAATCTTCAATAGTAGCTTCTTTTAAGCTAGCCTTTCGGTCACGAAGTAAGAATTTCTTCAAAATACCGGCATCAAGGTGATCCCATGGTAATAACTTGGACTCGGTGCGCTCAGCGAGATAATCATCTGGCTTAAGATTATAGGAAGCTAATTGGTCGTAAAGAATATCCATCCACTTTTGATGGTCATGATGTTCGCTCCATGCATCCAAGCGGCAGCCAGCGAGTGCGGCTTTCTCGATTGCAGGGGCCAACCTTCGATCCCCTCTAGAGAAGACTCCTTCTAAAAACGACTGCTCCGCTGAATGGTAGCGAAAACCAATTTTCTGCTTTCGCAGGCGTTGGCGAAGGTATTCTTGTTTCTCTTTTGTTTGTTCGATTCCAATCTGAGAATCCCATTGAAATGACGTATGCGGCTTTGGAACAAAGGTTGAAACACTGACCGTTACATTAATATGGGAACGAATCTGTCTACCGACCGCCCGAGCTCGCTCCGCGACGTGAGCAATAGCATCAACATCGGCAAAGGTTTCAGTCGGTAAGCCGATCATAAAATAAAATTTTAAATGACTCCAACCAGCCGTTACAGTGGCCCGCACGGCGTTCATCAAGTCTTCTTCCGAATTGGTTTTATTGATAACCCGTCGCATCCGTTCACTGCCCGCTTCCGGAGCAAACGTAAATCCACTCTTACGTACACGGGCAACCTGTCGAGCCAATTCGGGCGTCATGGTTTCGGTTCGCATAGAGGGCAGACTCACACTCAAGCCCTGGTCTTCGTATTTGTTAAAAAACTCAGAAAGAACATGATTAACAGGCTCGTAATCGCCAATGGATAAGGACATCAAACCAACTTCGCCGCAACCGGTATTTTTGAGCGATTCGTCAGCCAATTTGAGCACCGTTTCCGGTTTTCTCTGTCGCGTCGGACGGGTAATCATTCCAGCCTGGCAAAACCGACATGCCTGCGAACATCCCCGTTGAACTTCGACAGAAACCCTATCGTGTACTGGTTTGACATTGGGAATAATCGGTTTGGTTGGATAGGGAGCAGCATCTAAATCGAGCACAGTTCTTCGAGGAACTCGAGGGGTTTTATGTTTGCTAAGAGTACCAGCAGCGGGGGTAGCATCAATCGCCTCAATTGTTTCAATATCAATACCATTGTAGGTAATCTCAAAATGAGACGGAACATACATTCCAGGGATTCTCGCCAATTCAATCAGAGTATCGCTGCGACTTGCTCCCCTCTCATTGCAAGTACGAACAGTGTCCATGATCTCCAAAATCGCTTCTTCACCGTCTCCCAATAAAAAGGCATCAAAAAAGGGCGCAATTGGCTCAGGATTAAACGCTCCGGCTCCGCCTCCAATGACAAATGGATCCTCGGCGCTTCGCTCACTTGCATAAACCGGAATACCACCATGTTCAATCATAGCCACCAATGTTGGAT
Source organism: uncultured bacterium (assembly GCA_964013555.1). Taxonomy (GTDB): domain Bacteria; phylum Myxococcota; class XYA12-FULL-58-9; order XYA12-FULL-58-9; family JABJBS01; genus CAXGXL01. The sequence continues at coordinate 2,395 of CAXGXL010000203.1, read as the reverse complement.
ACGAGAGTTCATACTGGAGTGAAAAGCCAACCAAATCAAACATGCGCAGTGGACGATGGGTTTCTAGCGACCACAAAGGAACACCAGCCTGCCGAGCTTTGGTTTCAAGGTCGGGCCACATGGCGTAAACCCGCTCGGCAGCGAATTCCTTGCGTTGATTAACGACATCATAAAGAATTTTATAACCCAAATGGCTCTCAGCCACTTCGTACATATCGGGAAAAGCCAAAGCAATCCGGCAAGCGACTCCATCTTCTTTAACGATGGAATTGACTTCCCCTCCCGTATAGCGGGCAGCCTTATCCACACCATCTAGAAGTTGATCGATTTGTTCTTGGGAAACAATTTTATAACAATTCACGGTCACCCACCTTTGCAGCCGGGAGTTCAACCCGAACTAAACTAAAATCTGCACCTGGGAAAGGGGCTTGTTATTACACTGAGTCGCTAGGTTCAATTAAAGAACACAAAAAATAAATCAGATTGGCCCATTTGATTCAAGGATTAGCGTAGTCGGACTAGGAATCGATTTTGTCGAGAATATCGTCGAGTTGATCTAAATTATGAAACATGATCTCTACGCGACCTTTACCGCGACGGTTCACCAAACGAACTTTAGTCCCGAGAGCACGCATCAGGCGCTCTTCCACTGCGCGTTCGGCGCTAGATTGTTCAGTCTTCTTTTTATCAGGCGCCGCAGCTTTCTTCATTTGACGGGCGCGGGCTTCAGCATCACGCACGGAGAGCTTGCGAACCTGGATATCACGAGCGAGTTTCTCCATGGCCTTATCACCGTCAAGTGTCATAATAGCCCGAGCGTGCCCGGCTGTAATTTTTCCCTGGCCTAGCATCTCAAGAATCGACGGAGGTAACTTAAGAATACGAAGGGCATTCGCAATGGTGGCCCGATTCTTACCAACAGCTTGAGCCACACTTTCCTGATTGAGGCCATAGTCCCGAATCAAGCGTGAATAGACTTCAGCTTCTTCAATCGGATCAAGATCTTGACGTTGAATATTCTCGATCAAAGCCAACTGCAAAAGCTCAGAGTCGCCTACATCTTTAATGATAGCGGGTACTTCTCTTAGCCCGGCTTTAGTGGCCGCACGCCACCGTCTCTCTCCAGCAATAATTTCATAGCCATCGCCGCTGCGACGAACCATAATTGGCTGCAATACGCCACGGGATTGGATAGATTCCGAGAGTTCAGCCAGAGCATCTTCATTAAAAGTCTTTCGCGGCTGCCCTTTATTGGGGTGAATTCTCTCGACGGGCAAAAGCCTAAGGGCGTCGCCCGATGCCGCTTGCTCGGTTGCTGGGGTTGGTGCTGCATTTGGAATCAAGGCGGATAAACCACGTCCAAGTGCTTTTCGAGAAGGATTGTCTGCTTGAGGATTCATCGGCATGGCCTCTTTCTATGGTAAGGAAACTGACGTAGGGTTCACACGACGGATATGGTCCTGTTCAAGGACCTCCCGAGCCAAATCAATATAACTCTGACAGCCTCTAGATTTAATATCATAGAGGATAATGGGTTTACCGAAGCTAGGAGCTTCTGAAAGTCGAACGTTTCGTGGAATGACGGAGTGGTAAACTTTTTCCTGGAAATGTCCTCTAACATCACTAGCCACCTGACGAGCCAGATTATTGCGCCCGTCAAACATCGTCAAAAGAACCCCCTCAACTTCAAGGTTGGGGTTCGGACCAGCTCGAACCATTTCAACAGTTCGCATCAATTGACTCAAACCTTCCAAAGCATAGTATTCACATTGCATGGGGATCAAAACCGAGTGGCCGGCACAAAGAGCATTTAAAGTCAGTAAACTCAACGAAGGGGGACAATCGATCAAGATTAACTCGTAGTTGTCTTGGACCGGCTGAAGGGCTTTCTGTAATTTATAGAGCCTATCATCCTGAGTGGCCAAATCGATATCAATTCCGTAAAGATCGGGGCCTGCGGGGACAACATCAAGGCTCTTCAATTCAGTTCGCTGAATGATGTCAGTCGCCAACTTCGTTCCATCTAGGAGCGTATAAACGCTCGTATCCAAGGGCTGAGGAGAGATTCCCAAGCCGCTCGTAGCGTTAGCCTGCGGATCGAGATCTACCAAAAGAACCCTATGCTCAGCCGCCGCAATCGACGCCGCAAGGTTGACCGCGGTGGTAGTTTTCCCTACCCCGCCCTTCTGATTCGCAATCGTAACAACTCGACCCATGGGGCTTGTCTCCAACGTTGGCAAAAAATAGCTCTAAGTATCTCCTTAGAACAACTATGGCGGCAGAGCAAAATCTAATTAGAACTTATTTAGAAAGCACGTCAATTATGTCGAAACGACGTGAATAATCTCCTAAACGGTAGGAGATAGAGCGGGTAGAGCCAGCTAGCCGGGCTGAA
>CAXGXL010000202.1:0-6573 GCA_964013555.1 uncultured bacterium | reverse complement strand
TTCGTTATCGGAGATATTGGATGAAAGTTACTTTTATCTTGCAGAATATGTGGCTCAACTTTGATGTAAGTTATTGGGCGGGTGGCTTTTTTTTCAAGCCGGCTGTGGCTAGATAAGGGGATTTTTTTGAGTTTTTTGGATAGAAATCAGAGGAAATAGGCATCTAGCGGGCGCAAATGGTTTATCTGGGTAACTGGGAAAATCCGGGGATTGAGGTATTCAGATAGGCGAAACGCTTTGACGAGGACGCCGATAAACCCTTCGAATTTCTTAACGACGTTTTCTCTAAGGATTGTTCGATGCTACGTGCCGTTTCTCGTTTGCTCCCCAGTACCTCTATGGTGCGATCCGTTATTACCCCCAAAGATTTTCGACCAAGGGTGGGGCCCTTCATGGGCCAAGGACCTTTTGAAGGCACTTCGCAATCCCCTGATGCAGCTCTTGTTGGGGCAGTCAGGCAGGCGCCTCGATTGAATTCTACTGCGAACTATTTCGGGGGATTTTCGGCTTTTCCCGTGAGGGATTGTTTTGGCCAGGTGGGATTAGCTCAGGTCAACTTGGGTAAACGGTCTTATAGTACGGCCGACGTGGTGCCAAAGGATGTCATTCGCGAGGATCTTCGCAATCGAATTGAGTCAGCACCAGTTTATGATGTGGCGACCAAGACTCCTTTGGTGAAAGCAGAAAAGATTTCAGAACGCTTAGGGAACGGAGTTTTCTTGAAGCGTGAGGACTATCAACCTGGTTTTTCGTTTAAGGTCCGTGGAGCATATACGAAATTGAAACGAATGCATGAGCAAGAGCCACTTCGGAGAGTTATAGCAGCATCTGCTGGGAACCATGCCCAAGGTGTCGCTTTGGCTGCTAGAGAATTGGGGATTAAAGCTGACATTGTGATGCCAGTAACGACACCTGGGATTAAAGTAAGTGGAGTTAGGGCTCTCGGGGCGAATGTTATTCTTGAAGGACAGGTCTTCGACGACGCAGCAGAATTTGCCAAGAAGCGAAGTGTTCAAGATGAGGTTCCCTTTATCTCGCCTTACGATGATTGGGATATCATTGCGGGACAGGGAACTGTCGGAAAAGAAATTCTCGAGGATTTAAAAGATCCTGTTCATGCCATTTTTGTTCCAGTTGGCGGCGGCGGATTGATAGCTGGTGTGGCTGCTTGGGTGAAGTCAGTATGCCCGAACGTAAAGGTTATTGGGGTAGAGCCGGATAGCTCCAATTGTTTGCAAACGGCTTTGAAGAATAAAGGGCCAGTACGACTGGACGATGTGGATATTTTTGCCGACGGTGTAGCAGTTAAGGAGATCGGGGGACGTCCCTTTGAGATTTGTAAGCAATGGGTCGACGAAGTAATTTGCGTTGGAAGCGACGATATTTGCGCGGCCACCAAGGATATTTTCGAGGAAAGTCGAGCGGTTCCTGAACCCTCTGGAGCGCTTGCACTCGCGGGAATCAAGGCCTATGCACAACGAACCGGTATTCGAGATGCGAATATGGTCGCCGTTGTAAGTGGCGGGAATTTGGATTTTGGTAAACTTGAGTACGTGGCTCAACGGGCTACGTTTTTGGAGGGACGCCGAGCTCTATTAGGAGTGACCGTAGAGAATAGTAAAGACGGCTTGAAACGTTTTCTTGAGGAAACCAAAGACCTAAAAGTTGAGGAATTGGACTACCGCCTTAATGAGCAAGGAATAGGGAAAGCGTTTTTGGGAGTAGGGATGAGCCCCGGGCTCTTAGAAAAAGACGACCTGATAGAGCGTCTGGGGGAGGTAGGGATGCCGGCGTTAGACCTCACCGATAGCCTTTTGGCGACCCAGCATGCGTCGTCTATGGGAAGTTCTAAGACCGAGCTGGGTAATGAACGGCTGGTGCGGTTCGAATTTTCGGAGAAGCCAGGAGCTATGCAGAAGGTATTGAAAGCAATCGCAGGTGAATTCTGCATTACAAAGGTTCACTACCAAAATCACAGTGCGGCTGTAGGCCGGCTTTTGGTAGGGGCGAATATTCCGTCTGAGGAACAATCTCGTTTTGAGGCCTTCTTGAAGCAACTGCACGTCTCATACGAAGAGGAAACGAACGGAATTGCTCATAAGTGGTTTAGTGAAAATTGAGATTAGGGTCTAGATATTGGGCTCTATCAGAAGCTGACAAGGGCGTTTCGGTTTCAATCGTATTTTTGGAAACTATCGGGGGAGAAGCATTCCCATTAAGGTTAGAATGAGTCCCGCTAGGGAAATACCAAATGCTAGTAATTGATTGTAACGAACATACCAGGGGGCTAAGGTATTCGGTACGCGCTGTTGAAGCAACTCCAATAACTTGACGGCTTGGTCAAGGGCAGCGGCTCTGTTTTGGGGTTCGTTTTCTTCACGGTAGTCTTGGAGAGCCAACCCCAGGGAAAGTGCCATAAAGTTCGCCGGGGCATCCCCTTGACACATGGCTATCATTTCATCGGCGGCAAACCCTAAGTTTCTAGTCAATTCTTGGCGGCGCTCTTGTGAACTAAGGTTCTGGAATTTCCTGGGAGAGGCTGTATTGGGGGAAGAGATCTGTCCTAGAAGTTTGCGAACACTTAACCAAATAACTATCGCAACTATAAAGGGAAGTGAGTAGGCCCACAGGGGAAAAGGTGCTTTGGGAGCTGTCGTTGGAGTGGCCGGTGAAGAACTAGATCCGTCAGGGGGATTAGCATTGGGAAGAGGAGCTGCAGGAGCGGGGGAGCCGGCGGATGAACTCGTTTCACCTTTGAGCAGGACAACCGTGGCAATCCCTATCGAGAGTGCGAGAAATACAGTAGCGAAGCTCAGAACAATGGTGAGTCGTTTTTTACGGTTTATGGGTCTAGGGCCCAAAGGGGCTGAACCCTCCACCTGGCCAGGCGTATCTATTGGTTCGTCGGGGTGTGGGGAGACGGTTTCATGGTAGGTAACTGCTGGAGCAGGCATCGGTGGCGCTTCATTTTCGCAATCAATTCTCTCATTCTGCCAAGTATGCAATTCGCGTTCTAACTCACCGATTGAGGAATAACGTTCGTTGGGTTGTTTGGCCAAACATCGAAGAAGGATGTCGTTGAGTTGCCATGGGTCCGAAGAAGGGAGCTTAGGAGTTTCTCCTGCAATCGCATAAACCGTTTGAGCTATTTGTTCGCGCTCGAAAGGCGTGTGGGCAAAGAGCATTTCGTAGAGGAGTACACCCAACCCCCAAACATCGGTTGCACGAGTTTGAGGTGCCCTGTGAAGTTGTTCCGGAGACATGTAGTTGGGGGTACCAAAGAACTGCCCTGCTTGGGTTTTCTGGCTCTCGCTCTGAAGAGTGCCGGCTAAGCTGAAGTCCAAGAGCACGACCCCTGAGATCCCGCGGTGATCTGGGATGATTATGTTGCTTGGCTTCAGGTCGCGATGCAGAATTCCTTGGCTGTGGGTTAGCTCCAACGCGGATGCAAGGCATCGGGCAATTGTAACTGCATCTTGGGCCGGTAGGTTTCCCATCTGCTTTAGGATTTCTTCAAGGTTAGGCCCTTGGACATACTCTGTTACCAGGAAGCTTAGACCTTCTGGGGTGATTCCACTATCAAGTAAGACTGGAAGATTGGGGTGTTCTATTTGCAGCGCCCGGATTTCATTTTGTGCAAGAGAAAAGCCCTCGGAATGAGACTTAAATAGTTTTAGTGCGCCTTCGCGTTGAGTTCGACTGCACTTGACCCTGAAGACTTTAGTGGCAGAGCCATCCGTTATTTGAGATTCAAGAATCCAGCTGCCAACCTTTTGGTAGTTGTCCTTCTTGTGAGGAAAAGCCACTTGAGTATTCATTGTATTCCTGCCCGCGAAACCGTTTTGCGCACTTCGAGCGTCTGACAAAGTTCAGCTTGCCATTTCGGAAGCGTTGGCTATCTTACTACTTGAAATGCATTTGAGAGGGCAATTTTTTTGTAGGGGTGCGCGTACAAGTGCTGGGGATATACCGGGGTAACCGATAGGTTCTTCAAATACCATATTGCCGAAGACAATTTTTGTTTTAATCAAGAGGCGCTAGGCGGCCTTGCTAAGGGATAGGGGCATTTCTGAAGTCTGCCCTAGTCTATACAAAAATCCGGCTCGTTCTTAGTTGGGCTATCTTTGATGTTTTGGTCATCTCTTTTTTCTCTTCGGGTATGGCGGTTAGGCTAAGATTCGGGAAGAGTCTACAAAGGGTAAGAATTTTCGAGTATAGCTTAAGTTGTCGAGTTGTGTTGCTCCCAAAATTTTTAGCTCGCCCCCACGTTCTGTTAAATCAAGGTTCATTGTTTCTATAAACGATGGTAGCCCGTCGGGAGCCCGTGCTACACCTTTTATTTCAAAATTCTTGTTTGCTAGATCAAGCGCTAGAGTGTCCAAATTCAAAGTGCATTCGACAGGATCGGGTACCGCTGTTTGAAATATCCCCGAACGAATTAACGTTTCATCGTTTCTTATCGTAACAGAGCCTTTACCGCTTAATGCACTGGTTTCTTCGCCCCGCCCCAAATCAATTTCGGCATTTATGTTGGTGGTATTGCTTTTGGCTTGAAGCGGGTCAGGATTGGAAATAACTAATCGCGGTTCTTGTAGGGTGACGCCAATGGTTGATTTGAGCTCGTTGAGCACCGGTGTCGCTCCCGGCAGCAAACCAATCCTCCCTTTTCCTGCCATATCGGTATGTAGGCTTGTTACTCCTACGCTGGTACACGAGGTTGCGTCGTTGGAGACAACCGCAAAGGTATCTAGATCGGCGTTCATTTTGTAATTAATGGAGCCAAGAATCTTGGTGATTTCGGATGCAAGGAGGTCGAAGTTGATAGGTTTGCTTCCCTCTGGAGCTACTGGAGTCGAGAGAAATGGATTCCCGTTGACAATTTGGGTGAAGTCACTTTGAAGTTTCGGTAGTCTATCCGCTGATAATTGCTCCATAATCGGAAATTGAACCAGGTTGAAAAGCCCTCTGATCTCACCCAAGATTTGTATCTGCCCATCGTCTTTCACATAGATTCCATCAAAGTATCCGTTGGCCACTAGGTCCTGAATCCAGGTAGTGAGACCCGAGAAACAGCCGTTTTTGGGGCGCCCCGCTTCGGCCGGGTTAGTTACCACAAGAGATGTGGGCTGATTGGAACTGTCAAAAAAGCGAACTTCGGCGCCAGTCACAATTGGGTTGCCTTGTCTTTGCCCTATATGAAAACTCAATTTAGCTATGGTTCCGGGTTCAATCTTCACTTTGGCAATGCCAAAATCGAAAGGTATTTTGAATATGCCGGAGTTGAGTGAGACTTCTGCTTGAAGGTCTAGGTCCTGAACGTGGCGAGCTACGAGTGCTCCATTGGCTATTGGCAAGGGAGTATTGCCTGACCGAGCTTGTTCAGAGGCAGGGGAGTTATTGATTAAAGCGGGAAAATTGGGAAGTGATTGCATGGCTACAGTCCAAAAACTACTTACTAAAGCTTTGTTTTTCTTTGTTATTTGACCAAGGTTGCCTCAGCCTGTCCTAATGGAAGAAGCAACAAAGAACCTATTATCGGTAGCTATTTACAAAGGTTGCGAAGCAATTATTTTTGAGTGTGGTTTGAGGTGAGGGGAAAAGAAAAATTTTGGGAGCACGGTAGATGGTTGGACAGAAAGCAGCATATGAATTGGCAGGCTTTCGCAAACGTGTTCCCCAGTGGGAGGTTGAGTTGATTAAACCGGATAGAGCTAAGGGGAAGTACCGTGTTTTCAGAGACTTGCGGCGCAATCAGTTGTTGGGTTATAGCTGTTGCGTGCTTAGTGAAACCAGAAATCGGCTTGGGCTGGTTCGGCTCTTGATTGCAACGGGTTGGTGTTTGGCGGCAATCTCTCCCGTTCCAGCTCAGAGTGCTTCGAAATGGTTTGCTCCCACTCTTACTCTAGGACCAGCGATGGCGTCGCCTCGGGCTCCGGCGATGTCTTTAGCTTTTAAGTTTTCACGCAGTGCGGATACATTTCTTGGGGCCTTGGGAAAACGGGTCCCCACTTTTGATTGGCAGAATGGGCGGTTTCTGATTCAAGTGGGTGTAGATGCGGGAAGTTGGATTCAGCTCACCCGGGATGGTTTGTATTTTCAGTTAGATAGTAACGACTATTTGCTTGGAGTTCCAACGGTCGTTCGCTACGGCCCATGGGCGTTAGAGATCAGTGTAGCTCACATTTCAGCTCATTTGGGAGATGGAGCCATCGAGCGGGAGATGAAAGAGCGAATAAAATATACGAGGGAGTTTGTATCTTTTCGAGGTGCTTATGATTGGCGTGGGAGCGGTGAAACCCTAGCACGGTTGTACGGCGGGGCGAGTTATATTTTTCACCTGCTGCCTGTGGACTTGGGGCGATTTTCCGCATCGGCGGGAGTTGAGGTTGTTGGGACGAAGGTAGCTTCTTTTATCAGACCAGTCTTTGCTATGGAAATGAGCTACAATCAAGATACACGCAGTTACGATTTAGCTGGGCAACTTGGCTTTTTGTTTAAGGCCAATGATTTCTTTGACACTCGTCTTGTTTTGGATGCCTATTATGGCGCTGATAGGCGCGGACAATTTGTGGG
>CAXGXL010000201.1:0-6580 GCA_964013555.1 uncultured bacterium | reverse complement strand
ATCACGAATGATGATCTGCGCAACTATATTCGTCGTACCACCCACAAGAGCAAGCGCTACCACAGCGCATACAAAGGGCTTTAAGCGGCAAACAAAATGCACTCTCATTTTGACTTTCCTGACCGTCTGTCTGAAATATTCGTCCGTTGCCGCAACTGCGACTGATAAGCTCTTTCGTACTCATCAATCTCCAAAAGTTCTTCATCCAAATCTGTAGGGTGCCCCCACAATTCAGGTGAACAATTCGTTCTAATAGAATCATAGCCCGGAAAAGGCGGCATCGCGACTTCGAGTTTTGCGCATTCAGGGTAGCCCGTATAGCGAAATAAATAGAGTGCCTTCCCACGCTCCATTCGTCTCTGCTCGACACTAACGCCCGTCTCTTTCGCTTTTTGACGTGCCGCACGCGTGGCAATCCGATCACTATTTTCCAACTTAGCTACCGCATTGCGGTCACCACTTAAAATTTTATCAACACACTTCTGGTAGAGCTCCAGAAAATCAAAATAGCCTTTCCTCTTCAATACCCGATCGATAGTTCGGCGATTCAAAATCTTCCTCATTGCGCCCACGGTTCGTCCGGGACCACTCGAGAAATGATTGCGCAAAATTGCCCAGTCAGGCCAATCCTTTGATTGCACGTCAGCCTCACAACTTCGCGCTAAAAAATACCGCGCCTTGCGGTGCGCTAACGACCGATGCAACGTAGCCAAATATTCCCCATTCGCAATCAAAATGTCCTTTTTCCTGAAAAGAGGCATCTTTGGCTCCGCGCCACCGGGACTATCGTCTTGAATTTGCAATAGAGATTGAAATCCGAGATTCTCAGTCCAGGGAACGACCTCAACGCTAGTTACCCGTCCCGTGCTGATCGTCTGCATAGACAAAAAAGCATCCTTGAGCGCCTGCCTAAATTCAGGAATACTAAACGATATCAGCTGGGAATCACCGGCATGCCCCAATCCCTCTCCACGTGCATAAATTCTCATGCTGGTATTGTTCACAATATCCTTAGAGCTACGGAACTTTTTGGTCTTTGAAACGGGAGGCGAACTAACCAGAAAGCTACTAATCGTATCGTTTACAACCTTATCGGGCAGCCCTGTGCGCGTTGGCCACATGTAGTAAAGTCCCGGCCCCTCTATTACATACGACCAATTTTCGGATGAGTTGCTCCCGGCTGAGCGAACAAAGGGTTCCGGATCGTCAAATAATGTAACCTTACACCCCCGTGGCCCCTCAAGCTTAAGTTGACTAATGCAATTATCACACCCCAGCCTATTTTGAACCTCAGTCCTTGCATAGGTTCCCGGTTCGAACACGGCAACCTTCCCCGCCCGTGTCCAATCCCGCTCGCTTGAATTTTCTGGCAACTTATGCTCCGCCACCGTAAGCCGACAGGTGGGATTTGCCTCACTGGCCGGAAGATCTGCCGCAGAGAAGATTACATTGTTAACCGCTTCTTTAAGCTCTGACCTCGACGTTTCCGAGCTTTGCTCAAGCTCCAAGAGCGCATTGAACTCGGCATGTCGATTGATGCCACGTACGTAGTAAGTACCACACGCCGAGAAAAAGCTAGGCATGTCCTCGCGCTTTAGCAAAGCAGAAGCAGCGCCAGATAAAGGAGTAACCGCTTCATCAACCGCTGAATAATACGTATCCACCTTAAGACTAACCCCCAAAAACATCTTGCTTCGCTCGGTTTGTACTTCTTTTCCTCTTTGCGGACCAGGCTGTGCTCTCGCAGAAGCGATGTCTCCCCATAGGCTCTTAATCAAGCTTGTTGACGTCGTCTTCGATTTATCGAGAGAGTGTTGATTGATTTCAACTAATTCATAGCTAAAATCATACGACGGTTCAGAAATACGAACATCTCGAAGGCACGTTGACTGATAGGTATTCGTTGCAAGAGAAAAACCGCGACCAAGAGTCGGCGTCACTCCTGTATCACGAGCACGATGGTCGCCCAAAAGCATCTGCCCAACAGTCTCACCTGAGAACGAGAAAAAGAAACCAGAGCACACAATGCCGAAATAAATTATATTCTTCAGCCTATGCTTCACATCACATCTCTTTCCAAGTTCTGAGATTCCCTAACGAATATGCTCCATCCGATCGTATAAATTTTAGCGCAAACCACGAGCCAAATCCAATTCCAATATCCTCCAAACACCCTAAAATCTCGTAACATACTGTAAGAAAAGCTATTTCTTTTAAATTAGTTTCGTACAAGCCGGCTCTTTAGTTCAATTGCTCAAAAGAACCCAATTTTGCCTACACTCTCCAAGATCGCTGCATCGCCGTAACAAACGTCCTTTATTACGAACACTTCAAATAAAGCTGGTCCGATATCATCTGCACAGCACAGTGGGTTCCCATGTAAGATACAGACCGCAAATCTTCGACATTCAAAGACAATGAAGTCTTATTGTCCCACTAGGCAAGCAAATATTATTGGCGCCAATAAGAGCGACCTAAATTTCCGCCCCTTTACAAACCAAAGTCCGATTCGTTTTCCAACGCCATTGAGCTTTGCAATCAAGTTAAAGTGCGATACCCATGTATCATACATTAGTGGGGGAAAGCTCAATGAACCAAGAAAATGGACCGCCGATGAAAATTGCAGTGGTCGGCAGTGGTCTGGCCGGCTTAACCGCGGCCCGGGAATTGAGCAAGAAACACAAAGTCACTCTCTACGAGAAACACGCCGTGTTGGGAATGGATGCCCACAGCATTGAACTGGAATGCGAGGGGAAAGAATTTAGAGTCGATGTACCACTACGAGTCGTGTATCCTGGATACTACCGCACGCTTCTCAAGCTCTATGAAGAACTTAAAATCGAGACCCAGCCAGTTTCCTATTCGGCGTCCTTCAGCTTGGCTTCGGGAGACGCTTATTTTCGATACAAAAACCTATCACTCGGATCGCGCTCCATTCCAATTGGCTCCCCCGCTCTATTACTGCGAACTCCAAGCCGAAAAATTGTGCGTGATATCTTCCGTTTTTTTAGGTTTGGAAAACGTGACTTAAGAATCGGTAAGATGTCAAACCGAAGTATAGCGGACTATCTTGAAGAGGCTAAGTATTCAAATTGGTTTAAAGATGGCTTTATATATCCAGCATTTGCGGGAATCTGCACCTGCACACTCGATGCAGTTCGAAATTACCCCGCCGAGCTTATAATTCGTTACCTTAACGACGGATTACTCTTTCAGTCTGTGCGTCGAGTAACCAGAGGCACAAAAGACGTAGTGTCTCGCTTTGCGCAATCCATCGATTCAATCAAACTGTCTACTGGTGTCAAACGCATATCGCGCGGCAAATCTGGCCTTTTGCTCCTCGATGAGAAGGGTGTAGAAACCAACTTCGACCATATCGTTATGGCCGCTCAGGCAAATCAAAGCGCTCGAATTATTGAATCGGATTTTGGTCGCGAAGCTAACTTACTCAGAGAATTCAAATACGAAAAAAGTTCCGTTGTAATGCACAAGGATAACCTCTTGGCTCCACGAAACCCTAAAGATTGGTCACCAATCAACTTCTCTACCAGTGACCCCAGCCAAACCCCCATGGCAACAATTTGGATTAACTCGGTTCAACCGGAATTGAATTGTTACCCCCCTATTTTTCAGACCTGGAACCCAACCGTCCGTCCTCGAGATGAATCTGTATTGAGTGAAGCCCATTTCGAAAGACCGGTGGTTCGCTCTTCGAACGGCTCTAAGGCTGTTGATGCTCTTCAAGCATTACACAACGAAGAAAATAGACGCATTTGGTTTTGCGGCTCTTTCGCTGACTACAAGGTCCCTTTACTTGAAAGCGCTTGTTCGTCGGCGCTCTCGGTGGCGAATCAGATTTTGGCGCACTAAGACAAGAGAGCTCAACCCAACCAATCAAGATGGTGAGTTACGGTTCTCTACGATGCAACTTGCCGAAGGTGTACAATCGCGTTTCTCAATCGACGTCGACATCGTTCTTTACCAAGCACCGCCATGGTCTCAAATAAAGACGGCGAAGCCTTGCGACCGGTCACTGCAATTCGAACCGGCATAAATACATCCCTGGGCTTTAACTCCATCTCGGCGATAACGCTCTTGAGTGCCGACTCGATCCCCTCTACGGTAATTTCACTCATGCCATCAATTTTATCACCAACGGCCTTAAATATACCGCTCATCTCTTTAACGGTCTTACCTTTGGCCATTAGACTCTTCGTGGCCTGCTCATCGTAGGAAACATCGCCACTAAAAAAGAAAGACGTTTGGTCCACAAAGTCCTCTAGTTTTTCAACCCTCTCTTGTACAAGGGGAAGAATCTCCTGAAGGTAATCATCGCTCAAAATCACCTCACGCAATTGCTCAAAAAGTTCTTGGGGCTTTTGCTCACGAAGATAAAGACCATTTAACCACGTTAATTTCTTTACATCGAAAACGGGGCCGCCCAACGATATGCGATCAAAACTAAAATTCTCAATCATATCCCCAAGAGTAAACTTCTCTTCGCCATTCGGCATCGTCCAGCCCATCATTCCCAAATAATTTAGCATCGCATCAGGAAGAAAACCTGCCTCCTTGTAATAGTTCAAGCTAACCGGGTTCTTGCGTTTGGAAATCTTCGATTTATCATTATTACGCAGAAGTGGCATGTGAATGAAAACCGGAGGTTTCCACCCGAAGGCTTCGTACAAAAGCACGTGTTTTGGAGTCGAGTTGATCCACTCTTCTGCTCGCATAACATGAGAGATTTTCATGAGGTGATCGTCCACCACATTCGCAAGATGGTAGGTAGGCATCCCGTCACTCTTCATAAGTACCTGGTCATCAATTTGAGTATTCTCAAACGTTACTTTACCACGAAGGTGATCTTCAATGGTGGTTTGCCCTTCTTTAGGAACTCGCAAACGCACCACAAAATCAGTCCCTGCATCGAGCTTGCTCTGAATTTCGTCCTTCGAAAGTCCAAGGCAATGACCATCGTAGCCGGGGTTTATCTTCTGCTCACGCTGGGCAGCCCGAAGTTCTGCGAGTCTTTCAGCTGTGCAAAAACAGCGGTAAGCTGCACCCTTGTCCAAAAGCATATTGACGTGCTCGGCATAGATCGGACCGCGCTCGCTTTGCCGATAGGGCCCGTACGCGCCACCAACATCAGGACCTTCGTCCCAAGATAGACCGAGCCATTGCAGAGAATCGCAAATCATCTGCTCCCAAGCTGGCTTAGAGCGAGTTTGATCCGTATCTTCAATACGCAAAACAAACTTCCCACCGTGCTGCTTAGCAAAAACCGTGTTGAATAGGGCAATATAGGCCGTGCCAACATGGGGATCACCGGTTGGGGATGGTCCAATGCGTAGTCGAACTTGGTCGCTCATAATCTCTCCTAAAATAGCAACTTACCACGACCGCATGACTCGAAAATCACGTGTCGTCAAGATCCCGCCCCAAACCAGCACAAAAAAAGCTCCCCGAGAACCGAAATTCAACGGAGAGCTTTTCAATCTAGAGTTGCTCAGACTTAGGAGACTTCAAAAAGCCCTGCTGCCCCCATCCCGCCACCAATGCACATAGATACAATACCGTACCTCGCACCACGGCGTTTCATCTCATGCAATAAAGTCGCGCTTAGCTTGGCCCCTGTGCATCCTAAGGGATGACCTAGGGCAATAGCACCACCGTTGACGTTAAGCTTCTCATCGGGAATGCCCAACTCCCGCTGACAATAAACGGCTTGCGCCGCAAAGGCCTCGTTGATCTCGAATAAATCGATATCATCTATGGACATATTCGTATCCGCCAAGATCTTGCGAATCGCCGGAATTGGACCGGTTCCCATAATGTCCGGCGGCGTTCCAACAACTGTATAAGCCCGCAATCGCCCCAAACCCTTTACTCCCAGATCATTTGCTAACTTCTCTGAAAGTAAGACTGCAGCCGCAGCACCATCATTCATTGGAGAAGAGTTACCCGCGGTTACGCTTCCGCCAGCAGCAAATACTGGCCGCAGCTTAGCAAGACCTTCAGCAGTGGTGCCCGCTCGAGGGCATTCGTCGGTATCGAAATCAATTTCGATCTCAGCCCCGCCTTTAAAGCCACGAGCCTTAACCGGAATAATCTCATCCTTAAACTTACCCTCTTGAATTGCCGCTAGAGCTTTTGCTTGAGAGGAAGCCGCAAAACTATCTTGGTCTTCGCGACTGACTTCAAATTTCTTCGCCACCCGCTCCGCAGTGTGCCCCATCCCAATATAAACTTCCGGACGAGAATCCACCAACTTCGGGTTGAGACTTAAAACATGTCCCCCCATAGGGACCAGCGATGTACACTCGACCCCGCCAGCCACACCACAATGCATTCCGCCCGCAGCAATGGCTTGAGCCACATGAGCAATCGCTTGAAGACCACTAGAGCAAAACCGGTTAATGGTTTCCCCCGGAACGCTGTCAGGCCATCCCGCAGCAAATACCGCATTTCTAGCCACGTTAAGGCCCTGCTCGGCTTCAGGTGTTGCACACCCCAAAATAACATCCTCAACCTGCTCAGCCTTTAGGCCCTCCACTCTTTCAAGAGCAGCATTCATTACAAC
>CAXGXL010000200.1:0-6596 GCA_964013555.1 uncultured bacterium | reverse complement strand
CCCGTCAGAAGCTCTACAAACTGCCGGTTTCCTCCAATGGCCACCACCTTGGAGGACGCAGACTCTCTCTTAAGCCGCTCGGCTAGCGTAGGGTGCTTCAATAACATCGTACCGCAAAACGACCGCCACAGCCCACAGACCTCGATGAAGCGATTTTGAGGAGAATAAAAAATAGAATTACTAACAACGCCATGAAACTTTGGTGAAACACCGGTTCCCAAAGTAGCTTGGCCAGAAGCAGAGTCCGTTCGCCCGCGTCGATGGACCGCTTTCGAGTAATAGCGTCCTTGTTCTAAAAGAGTTTTAAATCCGTAACGCCACAGGGATTCAAAACGCCCAATTTCATCCCCCCGAAGGCCGCTGACAACAACTAATGTAACCAGCCGCGGTGATATTCTATCTTGAGCTTGATCCACGGAACCACAACTCGGATAAATACAGCCCAGTGTCCCCAAAACCAAAACGAGGAGAATGTAACGAATCAAGGCTTGCTCTCACTGGATGATTGATCAGGCAAAGCGCCCTCGGGCAGGCGAATAGTGGAATGATCGATATTTGGAGTGACTATCGGATCCCAACGCCCGGAGAGCTTCTCAACTCGCCGTCCGACCGCAATCATTTGCGCGAGTTCCTCGTCCCAAACCGGAAGCCGATACTCCCCTCCCTGCTCCAAATCGATAATCGCAGTATGCGCAGCACCCCGGTTTAACGGTGCTTCAATTGCCCGCACGATACCGGCATAGGTTGCAGTGTAACGCTTATAAAGACGCATCACCTCCTCATCTTCTGGGCTCGCTTCTTCCAAGCCCGCCTCAAGACTGCCGATCGACTTCACCAATATATCTGAGGGCTTTCCTCCGGTATACGCCTGCCAAGAAGGCGGTCTATTTCCGGCCCAGCCAACGAAAACACGATCCCCTTTCACCTCCAAAATAACCCCTCGGTAAGACCGCAATAAATCGCTGATGAATGGCCCCACGATAAAACTAAGCGCAATGGCGGCCAATAGAGGCCAATTGCGCCTGAAGGGGCCAGCGAGCTTCATCGTTACTTCTTCATTCTTCTCTCTTTGGCTCATAGTGTCTTCTTCTAGCATAACCCCGTTGCAGCAGCCATAGAATCGGCAATAACGAGCGTCGAGCGGTATAGCAAAATCCCCGAAGCCACATCTCTTAGAGAAATTTCTTTAGCCGACCGGATTAAAAGTTGGTTCCACGCTATTGAGGCCCTAGCATCATGAAGCTGTTGATGATCTTCAACCCTAACCACACCCGCTCGAGATCGGCAACCATTGACCTTAGACTTCAAAACCACCAGACGCCCACGAATCTGCTCTTGACGTAATGTGTCAGAAAAGTAGCCCACCCGAAGTCCATTATCCAAATTCTCTAAGACAGCGCCCATGATAAGAGAATTCTCCCCAACGCGAGGTTTTGACGCCACTAAGGAAAGTCCTCCCACCGCCCCCCCGCAACAGTCGAGCCACAACCTTGATTCCGGTGCTAAGCTGCGTTTTAGTCAACGGTCCCCCTTGCCGCCCCCCACTCAAACAACTTCGGTTCGAGAAATTTTCGGCCATGCGAAGATTCTTTGCAGCTTCAAACAAAGGAAGCCGCCCATGGTTAGCCCCGAGAATTTTGGGCGATTTTTGTCTACTCATTGAGTCTATTGTCGGTCCACAGCCCGACAATAATCAATAACACTTCCCTTACTCCTACCCGTGCTTCTTTACGGCCCCCTCAAAAGTTCATCACACTCTCTCTTGTTCCAATGCCGCTTTCGTGCGTCACCAAATCTTAGACCGGAAAAAAACACTTGGGCCCTCAGCAACACAGCTCTCTATCGAGCCAATAGGCTAGTCTCGTTGCGCCTAAAGACTCTGTGAATCAAGTCCCAATAATCTTCTTTGCTTGCAGCGCTTGTTCAGGCCGACAGTAAATCCGAGAAACTCCAACCACGTCGTCAAAACGCTTATAAAGTGAGGTGTAATCCTGAATTTGCTGAATTCGACCAACCTCCGGCTCTAAAACCATCAATGGAAAAACAGTATCGGCCTTCTTCGCGTATTTACTGAGCAAACCTTCGCACTCAATACGAAAGTACTCAATTTTGGCTTCTTTTAACAATCCCTCCATGTGGGCGGAATCTGAATCGCTACCAAAATCGTGTTTTTCCACCAAAAGCCTGTAAGGCCGGCGCTGCACGACGGCCTTCGCCCACGGATCTTCTGAGCTGCGCAGATGCATCATCAAATGAATATCATCGGTGTTCAAATAACCGTCTGAGTCGGGGGGCAGCTCGTATTCCCCAGATTGATAAAATCGCCCTAACAAGTGGTCAAAACAAATCGCGGTATGGTGCAAATACACCGCCAGGAACATATGATATCGCGCTAGTAAAAAATTCTCAAAAGCCCACACGCCTTTGTGCTGAAGCGCCATACACCATCGCCCATCGTACTCAACAGCAGTGAGATTGTTCGTTAACCAAACGTGATCAAACTGACCGTAGCTGACGCCACAATAATAGGCGTCGCGCCGCAAATAATCCATGCGGTCCGCATCCACTTCGCTGGAAACTATTTGGGTTAAAAGAGGCAAGACATCCCGGCCTCCCACAATATAGGCGCCTTCGTCTCCGGGAGGTGGTTGCCCCATCACTAGCGCCGCCAGGCGCTTTCCTGTAATGCCATCATCCCCCAAATGTTGAGCAATGAGTCCGGTGAGTTCCGAATCAACAAGAAGCTTGACCGTATAGTCCTCGTGTGTTGCCCGCCGGTTCGGATCTTTAATCCATTCGTCGATATTCAAGTATTTCACCGCGGGCATTACCTTCTCAGACACGTGGCTGCGAGGTGGATGCCCTATGTCATGAAACAACACCGCCAAACGGATCGATTGCAACAAGCGTTTCTCTTCAACTGCTTCTAGCCCCAAGGGAACAAGAACCCGCTCTGCAATCTTGGTAGCCATCTGCATAGCCCCCAAACTATGGGCATATCGAGTGTGGGTTGCCCCCGGAAACGCAAGATCGGCAAAACCCAATTGCTTAATATAACGCAATCGCTGAAACGGGCGAGAGTCGATTAATTTAATTTCCGCGGGAGAAACCTCAATTGTCCCATGAATGGGGTCGTGAATAGAAACCATACCCATTTAGCTTACCGGATCTTTCTCGTGGGGAACAAATCTCGCTTAAGTTAAGCACTACTTCAATAAACACAAGACTAGAATAGGCCATTGAGTACTCTTATTGACCTACGTCATCACACATCTGTGTAAACTCTTATTATTAAGGCAACTAAGCTCTGGCATGCTGCAGGCCGCAGCATTTTTTATACTTTTTACCACTCCCACAAGGACAAGGATCATTGCGCCCAACCTTGGCGCTCTCGCGGCGAACCGTTTGAGGCTTTTCTGGGTCCTTATTGCCTTGAGCTTGAAGTTTCATTTGACGCTCTTGTTGAGCTTTACGTCGTTGCAAACGCTCTTCGTAGTCGTCTTGAGTCTCGTTCGTAATAACAACCCGAAATGCTTTTTGCAAAACGTCACCATTAATGGTGCCCCGCATCGTTGCAAAGAGATTATATCCTTCCTTTTTGTACTCTTGTTTGGGGTCTTTTTGAGCATATCCCCGAAGGCCAATTCCTTCACGAAGGTGATCCATCTCCCGTAAATGCTCTTTCCACAAGCTATCAATCGTTTGGAGATGAATAATCCTACCCACCGAATAAAAGGGCTCAAACCCGTAGGTTTTTTCTTTGAGTTCTAAATACTCCTCAACAGCCGTGAACACCTTATTTTCAACATCTTCGCGATGCTCAAAAGACGAATCAGTAAAATCGATATCCAAAGCGAATTGCTCTTTCAATATCTCCCGCAAGGAGCCGAAATCCCATTCGTCACCGTGAGCTTTTTCCGGGCACGTTCGGTCAACTATTCCAACGACCAAAGCATCAGACATATCCAGCATTGCTTCTTTTGTTGCTGCCGGATCATTTCCCAATACCTCACGACGTAAGCTATAAATACTCTTACGCTGCTCATTCATCACATCGTCATATTCAAGAAGGTGCTTTCGAACGTCGAAGTTATGCCCTTCAACTTTACGCTGTGCATTTTCGATGCTCTTACTCACCCAGCGGTGTTCAATAACCTCGCCGTCTTCCATGCCAAGTTTTTCCATCAACCCCATCATGCGCTCGCCACCAAAAATTCGCATGAGATCATCTTCGAGGGAGACATAAAACCGAGATCCTCCAGGATCCCCCTGTCGACCAGCACGGCCACGCAATTGGTTATCGATACGGCGAGACTCGTGTCGCTCCGTACCCACGATATAAAGGCCACCCGCAGCGAGCACTTCCTTCTTTTCTGCCTCGCACTTGATCTTATGTTCCGCTAAAGCTTTCGCATAGCCTTCTGGGTTTTCCTCGGGATGAGCCTCCAACGCCGCACGAAATTCAGGATTTCCACCAAGAACAATATCCGTCCCACGACCTGCCATATTGGTTGCAATCGTAACCGCACTTTTACTTCCTGCCTGAGCAACTATCTCGGCTTCACGCTCATGGTATTTTGCATTTAAAACGCTGTGGGGAATCTTCAACCGCTTAAGTAGTCGCCCTAAAACCTCACTTTTTTCGACACTTACTGTACCAACCAAACATGGCTGGCCACGAGTAGCGCGAGTTTGGATTTCTTCAGCAATCGCATGAAACTTTTCCGTCTCAGACTTAAAAATCAGATCTTCCGCATCTTCACGAATGATGGGTTTATTGGTCGGCACGACAATAACCGACAATTCATAAATCTTATGAAATTCTTCTGCTTCGGTCTCCGCCGTACCAGTCATCCCCGCGAGTTTCATGAACATCCGAAAATAGTTCTGATACGTAATGGTCGCTAACGTTTGATTTTCGTTTTCAATCTTAACGCCTTCTTTGGCTTCTACTGCCTGGTGTAAACCATCGGACCAACGTCGACCATCTAAAACACGTCCCGTAAATTCGTCGATAATTTTAATCTGGCCGTCTTGAATCATGTAATCGACATCACGTCGATAAAGCGTGTGAGCTCTAAGAGCTTGATTGACATGATGCAAGAGCTCGATGTTATCGGGCTGATAGAGGTTTTCTACGTTTAAGCGTTCCTCAACAGTATGAATTCCCCTTTCCGTCAAAACAACAGTTCGGGCTTTTTCATCAACAGTGTAGTCCTGTTCCCGGCGTAAACCCGGAATGATAGCATTAATTCTCGGATATTTATCCGTACTATCTTCGGCCGGACCACTGATAATAAGAGGAGTTCTTGCCTCATCAATTAGAATCGAGTCAACTTCATCCACAATCGCAAAGTGCGCCCCACGCTGTACATAATCACCCAGGTAAAGCTTCATATTATCACGCAGGTAGTCAAAACCAAATTCGGAGTTGGTTCCGTAAGTAATATCCGCGTTATAAGCCTCCTGTCGCTGACGATCATTGATACCACTGACAATGACGGCCACGCTTAGGCCTAGCCAAGTGTAGAGTTGCCCCATCCAAGCCGCATCTCGAGTGGCTAGATATTCGTTAACAGTAATAAGATGAACCCCGCGATCTGCAATCGCGTTAAGATAGACTGCTAAGGTTGCCATTAAGGTCTTACCTTCACCAGTGCGCATCTCCGCGATTTTGCCTTCGTGTAAGACCATGCCGCCGATAAGCTGAACATCGTAGTGACGCATGCCCAAAACTCGAATAGCTGCCTCCCGAACAGTTGCAAATGCTTCAGGCAAAAGCGATTCAAGTACTCGATCAATTTTCTTACGATCCGCCGCCAGCTCCTCTTTAGTCCCTTCACTCCGGCGACATTCCGGATCTCCCCCCAACTCTTTGTAGGCTTCTCTAAACCGTCGCCGAAATTCCTCGGTTTTCGCTTGAAGCGCTTCGTCCGGCAAAGCCTTAAACTTAGGCTCTAGCTCGTTAATTCGCTCTACTCGTGCGCGTAAGCGTTTAAGTTCACGATCATTTTTCGTTGGGATAAATGTATTCCACCAAGATGCCATATTTCCGATTCCAATTTTGGATTAAACGCCCAAGCAGGCATAGCCAAAGTAAGCTCGGTCCGCATGCGGGTCAAGGGAGCCGAAACAGGAAAGCTTCTTCGCACCAAGCCCCTGAATTATCAAGCAAATGTCGGTAGATTATCTATCTCGGCGTGCTTTCTAGGTACCTTGACCAAGCCCTAGGCCTAGTCCACAACAACCTTTGTGATTTTAAGGCCCCCACCCTTAAAGCTCGAGCCGCGCATCAAGCTTCTGAGAAAACCGTCCAACCATTGCACGACCGACCTCCAACCTAAGAATTAAAAAAACTGCTAACCACCCAAAAACGATTTAAAAAGCGCGAATGCACAAGGGCAATCAGTTAAAGAACCAACCTCCCCGCATCCTCGGTGGAGTAAAAGCCAAGCTCGCCAAGGAAGCCCTGGCGCAAATCGAGTGGCGTAGGAACCACTACCCAATTTCACCAGTTATTTCAATGACTTTAGAACTGCAGCTGAGTCAATTGTCCCAACTTACCCTCCTAACGCATTACTATTCGTAGCGTGTTG
>CAXGXL010000199.1:0-6622 GCA_964013555.1 uncultured bacterium | reverse complement strand
ACCGGGCCATCATTGGACGAATATGTTGTGGTAGAAGAGTCGAGCCTGTGAGTATCCCGTGATTGCCCCCAACTAAAGTAGCCCCCCAAAGAAACACTGTGCTTGCCAACCGAGTAACACAGAGCTCTAATTGACAAATCTAATATTCCCAAGCCAGCACCTCCTCCTTGAATCAGCGAACCATTGAACCTATTATGGCAGTAGCAGTTTCTAATCGTTTACAGTGTTCTTTTCGAAGTATTTTCAAGGGGGCGGGGTGACATCCACGGGCAATAGAATTCGCTTGGTGCTATCTTATCTTTGCGGCGTTGGTTTCGTTTTGAGCCTCGGGGTTCATATCGCGAGTTTTCGCGACCTCGATTTACTAACCCAATATCCCATTTTGTTGGGGCTGCACTTTCTGGCTATCGTTGCAGGATTCACACTCATCGCAGCTATTTGGCTCGGTCAAAAAAGCCGTCAAGAAATTCGCCGAGCTTATGCTAAGCCGGGCTGGCTCGGCGTGGTGGTCCTTATTCTATCCGCTTATGTCGGCATCCACTTTATAACGTCCATCCCCTACATGGGTTCGTTTGGGGAAGTAGACGGCAATTTCTACAAATACAACCGTGGTAATATAATCCACACCTACTCGACTCAACTTAGTTACGAGCAAGCCAAAGCAAAAAGCGAGCTCTTAACGGCCAGAGTTTTCTCGGCTATGTGGTTGATGTTTTTTGTATCCATTAAGGTAGCCCTCCTTATTGAAAAACGCTGGCTCACTTCTCAAGACCGAGTTCACGCTCAACTCGAAGCGAAAACGACCCAAGAGCAAATTGAAAAAGGCCAAGCGTTCGAGGTTGGCCCCGAAAGCAGGTTGACCTTTAGTCAGCGACTAAAGGCAACCAAGTGGAACCTCCTTCGCAATGTATTAACCTTTCAGGTCGTTGCTGCTTGGCTTGGAGGCCTCATTTTTGACAACGGTTTCTTTTTGTTTGCCGGCACCTTTGTGTGCTTGGGGTATTTAAATTATTTTTACCACCGAGCCATGACTCGCCACTATTTAACATCTCTTGTGGTAGGCGGTGAGCTTTGTCGCCTCTCGGCTCTTGACTTCGATGAACTTCAACACTTTGATATTCCTCTCAATGAATTGCGGGTAACCTTAGAAGAGCAATACCATAGAGGCGGCCCCCTTTATTATTTGACATTTCGGCAAGGGAACCGCGTTCTTTTCAAACAAAGGTCTGACATCGGGTATTGGACCCTAGAGCGTCTTCAAGCCGTAGAAAAGGCCTGCACCACTCTTGCTGAAGCGGATCACAACTAGGGTACAATTGCATGGTTTTATTAGGTTCGGCATCGGTAGCCCACTCGTATTTTTGTTTGTTCTACCAGAGACTCTAGTAGGAGTAAGTCGCAATGCTTAATCAATACGAGACCTCACCAAAAGCGCTCTTCAATTGGTTTATTTTGGTGTTTTTTTGCACTGCATGGAGCTGCTCCAATAACTCATCCTCTTCGCAAAAGCCGCCCTATTCCTTTAGCCCTTTTGAGTTCTTAGCCGCTGCTCCAGATCCGAATGAGTTTCTCTGCGCTCAAGCAAACGCGCCCGATACTGCCGAAGACAAAATTTTTATTGATTGCCTTTTAGAAGGCGAGTCTTACGTTCAATCTCCGACGCCCCCAAAAGATGAAATCAAAATCGTCGCCTACAATGTTGAGCGAGGCTATAAAGTGGCGCAACAACTTGTTGAATTAAAAAAACTCCAAGCCGATATTATCCTATTAAGTGAAGTAGACAGGGGGTGTTCTCGAACCGGTGGCGCCGCATTGGCCCAAACCTACGCCAAAGAACTCCAAATGAATTATGTCTATGCCGTCGAATTTGTAGAACTAACAAAGCAAAGCGACGGCAGCCGCAAAGCACAATGCGAGCACGGCAATGCGATTTTGTCGCGCTACCCCATCGGCAACGTGGAGCAAATTAGGCACGCTGCCCAAGAAAGTTGGTTTGATGCCGGTCAATCAAGACTCGGGGGGCGAATTGCCATCGCAGCAGACATTCAAATTGGAGAGCAATACGTTAGAGTCTATTCCGTTCACTTCGAGTCCAATATTCCAGAAGAGCCAAGAAACGCGCAGGCTCGAGAAATTGCCGAGCACGGATTGCGCTCTCCCCTTTTGGTGGTGGTCGGAGGTGATTTCAACAGTGGTTACCTCGGTCTCGAATTGCAATGGGGCGCAGAGGTCGACGAAACGGCGCGGCAATTTACAACCCTAGGCTACCACGATGCTCACGCCGACCTCTCTTTTGAAAGCAGAATTACCGCCCCTTCTTCGGAGTTTATCTTAGACTTGCTAATGTCGCACCCCGGCAAGCTCTCCAACCCCGGGGTTGGCAGCCGTGAGCTTTGGGATGGCCTTTCAGATCATCGCCCCGTTTGGGCAACGCTGACGTTGCCATAAGAGCTTCGCCACTTCGTAAATCGCCCTCGTCTCTGAGACTCGCCTACGGCTTTAGAGCACCTCGCTCATCGCTTGGGCACTCTCCGCCGGGTGCCACCCAACGTGCTTTATTGCGGCGAAAGCTGCTTATCAATGGAACGCTATGGCAGCGCCTTGTCGACAACTCCCACATGCACCGATAACGGGCGCCGATTCGTCCCCGAAAGACTCCCTGCCCGCGGCCACCCACACAAAAGAAACAACCAACCTCATTAAAGCGACCGCATCCGTCACTCACCGGCCAACGCTCAGTCGCCGGTGCCCTAAAGATGACCTGGTCCACTAATTCACGAGGAATGGTGGCTTTCTTGGGTGTTGCCTGGGCAAAATGAACAGCGTCATCCACATAAATTCGTGCATTTTTAAGCGGAATCAGCGGCTCCAAACTGGTTATAGAAGTACCATTTAAGCGAAGTTCTTTTAACTTTATGAGTTTGGTTAGGGCTGCCACACTCTCTATCTTTTCGTTTCGACTCAAATCCAATGTCTCGAGATGG
The DNA here is from genome assembly GCA_964013555.1 of uncultured bacterium. Lineage (GTDB taxonomy): Bacteria > Myxococcota > XYA12-FULL-58-9 > XYA12-FULL-58-9 > JABJBS01 > CAXGXL01. Next base: position 3,638 of record CAXGXL010000199.1, on the reverse strand, counting down.
GTCATGGTTGCGAGGGGAGAAATATCTGCAATATCCGTATCTCGTAAGGCAAGGCTAGTTAGTTTCTTGAGGTCTCCGATGGATGAGATTTGCTTTAGGGGTGTCTCCGTAATGTAGAGGTCTGTCAAATTAGGAAAATGTTTTGCCAATTTGCCAAAAGAAAGTCCGTCACTCGCAATGGAGAGACCAGCCGAAATGGTCAGAGAGTTGATATTTTTCCAGCTTCCCTCTGGCAATAAGTAGAGCGACTTGACAAATAAAGGAGGCTGAAAGCCAAGTCGCGTCATCCACGGGGCTACAATTGCTAGCCAATCGGAGCGCTCGCCTGAAAAGAGGTTAATCCCCAATCGATACACTGCATCCTCGTTGCGCCGTAAACTAGAAGCCAGTGACTTAAAGTAGATGGGTTTGTCACGAGGCACGTAAGGAGCGTATTCAATGATTGCTTCATCGGTTCGGCGAAGGCTGTAAATCATCGGCCAGCGCATTTCACGCCGTTGTGACGGCCCCCCTCTATACACAAGGGATCGCTTCAAAAAGGAGTCAAGCTCCAGCGCGGCAAGCACACCCCTCTCAATGACGTTGCGCCCAACGTAATCTCGTTGGGCCGAGGCAGCATCCGTTTCGAGGGTGGTGCTCAGAGGCTCAAATCGTTGTACGTAAAAGTGGTCAACGAGAAAATTCCAGCGATATTCAAAGGGGCCAACTTTGAAGTTCAATGACCCGACACCGTCTGAATTGATGTTTTCATCTAACAAGCGAGCACCGGGGAGCCGAGCAAATAATTCGGGCCAATTGGTCGGTGCCTTTTGCTTGGAGTTGTTCACCAATAGCGCCTTGAGGGTTTGAAGCATGTTGTCGGCACCGGGTCTGATCTCGCACCAGGTCCCCTCTATATCCATATCGTACTCCACCTTCGAAAGTCCGCAGGTCCGAGTACCCCAATCGTCGCGAGCATCTTGCTTGAGTTGAGAGTCGTGGGTATTGAATTGGCGAAAGTGTTCAAGAACACTCCCGGCAAGGCCCGCTTTTTTCATCGCCTCCACATCGTACTCCATCCCTCGTTTATCCTGCTTGGCAAACACAATGCGGATAAAATTTCGCAAGGACGACGCGCCACAATCTGGCCAACTGCCGCTTTTGTAGTGCGCCCACGCCTGTTTTACGAGTGTTTGCTCGTTGCCCAGCTGCAACAAAAGAAGTTTGTCTCGTTGCTCTGCATGCAATGCCCTAAGTGCGGCTGCACCCGCCGGGGTTGTTCGGTCTACGGAGCCGTCTGCATCAGCCCCCCCTCTAGAAGCGGGAGACTCAAGAGGCATCGCTTCCCAATTAGCCGGTGGCAAGAATGTGCCCTTCCAGCCTTTCGCGGTGGACAATCCCTCGTAATAGGCCGCAAAATCAGCCTTGGATGTCACTTTGTGCCACAAAAGTGCCAGCATAGCCCTCGCAACCAGGGGGTTGCTGTGGTTGGCCGATAAAAACATGCGAAAGAACCGCCGAAGGTCATCCTTGAGCACCGATGCCAACCACATGTATTCCAGATCACCCTCCTTGGCTTTTCGTCCGTTGCAAAGTTGGGTCCGCTTCTTTTGGGTAAAAGGGCTATTATTCAAACCCCCATCGCTCGCTCGGCAAAAGACTGCCTGCTCAGACCGCAACTTCTTTGCAACCAAAGAGTCAGCTAGAAAAAGCTCCTTAATAATGGCATCGTAGGCACCACCCTTTGCTTTTGCCGGCAAGCTCCTGCCCACCTGGTACTCCCCAAGAAGCTGGCCAATCAACTTTGGGTGGAGGTAATAAGCAACTTTATTCGGCGCGTCAGACGGCACATACCCACTGGGCAAACGATGAAAGAGAGTTTTGATTATGATGTGTGAGAATTTCACGGCGTCGGTATCATCGTCGTGTTCCACTTCACCCAAATTTTCGAGCAATCCGCTTTCGCTAAAAACAACTCCATGCAAGGGGTTCAAAAGCTCATCTGGACTTGATTCCGAAAACCAATCTACGCCGCCCAAGTCAGTGATGTGGATCTTGGCGAAAACCGAGGGGGAAAAGAGCAACAAACCAGCAAGCCCCCATAGAGCCATCGCCTTTGGATTCACCTTACGATTTCCCCCCGCAATCCCCATGCTTCATCTCTCGCAAATTCTTCTGATAGGTTAACTGGCCCGTAGAGTTTATCATAAGGTTGCCCAGCAAAACAAAAGCCTCGGCCCCAATTACCAGCCCCAGGGGTTTGAGTTTGGCCTTGGGTGTCGCTGCGCCCCCTAGGAGCCCTCTGCAATTTCGCACCCCCGGCCGCAAAAAGGGATAGAACTAAGCGGTTTATTTCTGCTAAAGAGCCAAAACCATAGGAATAACTCATGAACGCTCTAAACGAACGCCCCCCCTTCTATAGAAATATACTCAATACACTCCTTACTGCCCGTGGCATCAAAGGGTGGCTTGCAATTGGCCTTCTCTTTTTTGCCATTGATTTATGCTGGCTGGGACTGGTGGCCCAACCCATTTACGCCGACCTCCTGGGAGACTTAAAGGCACCCGAGCCGTATTGGCCCGCGGCCATCGCATTTTACCTCTTTTATATAACGACCATCTTTGGCTACGGCGTGGTTAACGCTCTTTCTGTTCGCGACGCCTTGACTCGAGGAGCCTCGTTGGGTTTTGTGGCCTATGCTACCTACGAGTTAACCAATTGGGCGGTTATTCGAGACTGGCCCGCTCTCTTGGTGCCTATGGACATCCTCTGGGGCGTGGTGCTCACGAGCACAGTGGCCGGGCTGGGGTATCGACTTTTAACTCCCAAAGGAGATCTGTGATGGATACAACCATAATCATCAATCACGTTATTTTAGTCGTGTCGGTCATGTCCGTCATGTGGGTAATAAGCGTTTTTAAAAAAGATGCGAGCATTGCAGATCCGTGTTGGGCAATGCTCTTTTTATTGGTCACCTGCTCGGCTATTTTACAAACCCAATGGACCCCGGGAAAAATACTTCTCGTTAGCTGCGTCGGCCTATGGTCCATTCGGCTATCGCTCTATTTGCTGATTCGCAATCTGGGAGAAGCCGAAGAAGACTACCGCTATCAGGCCTTTCGAAAGCAGTTTGGCCCTGAGCGATACTGGTGGGTGAGTTTCTTTCAGGTGTTTATGCTGCAATCGAGTTTCGCCTTGGTGATTGCGGCTCCCTTGCACCTCGCCGGCAGCGCCCCCGCCGAGGACCCTATTGTTTGGAACGACCTCTTGGGTCTGGCTCTTTTTGCTATCGGCTTTTACTTTGAGGCGGTGGGGGATGCCCAACTCAAGGCATTTAAAAGCGACCCTAATTCGGCCGGAAAAGTTCTTGAAACCGGCCTTTGGCGTTACACGCGCCACCCCAACTACTTTGGGGAGACCACCATGATGTGGGGATTTTGGGTGATGGCTTTAGACCAGCCCTACGGGCTGGCTAGCATCTTCGCCCCGCTCTTCATTACGTTTTTACTCATGAGGGTTTCGGGGGTTCCCATGCTGGAATATAAACTCAAAAAATCCAGACCCGGCTATGCCGAGTACGTTGCTCGAACCTCGTCGTTTTTTCCCTGGAAACCAAAAGAACTCTAAAACCCCGCGGAAAACTCCTAAAATCCCAGTG
>CAXGXL010000198.1:0-6624 GCA_964013555.1 uncultured bacterium | reverse complement strand
TCTTCAAACGCTTCTTCTCCATATTTAGTGCGGGTTGATTCACAAACGGATTCAGTTTCTGCGATGTATCTGCTTCCGGTGAAGTCGCAAGTTTTGCCGTGTTCTTCTAGATTTTGGCAAGGGCTTATTTCTTGGCACCCTACTGGAAACCAGAGCATGGTGGAGCAAATCAATATAAACAAGATAGGATAGAGTTTTATCATAGCTTCAAATTAGTTCTTGCTGGGGGTTCTAACAAGAGCGGAATTCAAAAATTCGAGCTCTTTGACGAAATATAGGGCTCTTGTGGGTTGAGCCAGTTCTTGCTGGGGGGGCCGAGTAGGCCCAGGCTTTTTGAACAACTGCCCATATGAGAGGTACTCTTTGGTGGGGGCTTGCAAAGGTCGTATGAGAGTTCAGTTCTGAAATAGTATTGGCCCAAGGAGTCTGGTTTAACTGCCGAATTGCCGCAGGAAATAGTTGTCTGGAGTATTGGGAGCGACTCATTGTAGAGTTTCAGCCACAGCGAGTTTGGAAGAGAGTAACTCTATTGACTTGAGCAGTGAATCGTAGGAACTCGTTTTGAGAGCGAGCACTCGGTTCGGCGTTACACTCCTCTGGTAGACTAGGAGATAGTTATATGATGTGTAGAATTAAATGGTACTTATTGGGAATTGCTTTGCTGCTCCTTACTCCTGGTAATTCTATTGGAACCGTGCGGCCGTCTCCGCAGCAATTGGCAATGCAGTTTTTCAATGGTGAGGTGGGAGTGCGTACAACGGCCATCAACCAATACACGTCGTATTGCATTACACGAGATCGGCAGCAGTACAAATTTAGGCGTTATAAAAAACTAAAGGAAACCTACCAGAAGCTTCTTAAGGACTCAGCGCCCGAGGTTCGGTTGGCGGCGATGTCTCTGGGAAGGTGCTTCCACAAAAAGTCAATCTTGCAAATTGTGGCAGGTCTAGTGAAGGACGCATCGCCCAAGGTTTCTTTGGAGGCTATGACTCAACTTGCTCACGCTGAAGATCGAATCGGAATTTCCGCGCTTTCCCGGTGGCTTCTTGAAAATGACCGCATTTGTTTGGGGCCGATGAGCGCAACGACGCAACGATGTATTTTCGCAGCGTACGCGTTAGGGCAATGTGCTCAACACGAATTAGTCGGAGATCCTATGCGTATTCAAGCCGCCAAGATCGTGCAAATGTTCTTGGCGGCGGAGGTACCGAAGTTGCGTGAAGTGGCAGCTACATCTCTTTTTTTGGTTGGGACTACCAATGACAAGGATCCCTTAAAGAAACTTGTTGACTCCGAACGCTTAGGACAGTTCAAACATTTGAATGCTCGAGAAATAGTGCAGCGAATAGCCAGCAAAATCAATAGGCTCCCAAAACCCTAGACGGCGCTATGGATTCCGGGGAAGAATAAATTCAATTAGCAACGAAAAAGAGTCCTAAAGTTGTTTCGTATGATTTCTTTCATTTCGTCTGGGGCGATTCCCCGGGCTTGACCGATAGCTGCAACGCCACGTGGAATGTTGGCCGGTTCGTTTCGAACACCACTGTCTGGCCCCATATAAGGGCAGTCTGTTTCGCTAAGAATTAGTTCCAGCGGAAGCTCTTGAGCCAGCCGTTGGAAGGATTCAGCTCTCTCTACTACGGGGGGAATTGAAAAGTAATACCCTTCGGCCGCGATGCGCTTTGCCAGTTTTAGTTTGCCTCCATAGCAATGAAAGTTGGCCCGTTTGACGCCCATTTCTTGAATAATCTCAAATGAACGGGCTTCTGCTTTTCGGGTGTGGATAATTATCGGTTTGTCGTGTTTGAGTGCGACTTCAACCAAGCGACGAAATACGCGCTCTTGTTCTTGCGGATGGTTTTTAACCCAATATTGGTCCAAGCCAATTTCACCAATTGCAATTAAACCGTCGGCTTGTGAATCGATAAAGTCGATTTCAGCATCTACATCAAAGGGGGTTGGGGGGTCGAAGTCGTATTCCCATCCTTGAGCTGCGATCTGGTTCGCGATGGAATCCACGGGATAGATGCCGAGTGCGGGAAGAAGATGTGAATGGGACTGACATAACTGCAAAACGGCTCGGTTTGATTGTGGTTCAAGGCCGTTGACGATAACCCATTCTAGACCAGCGTTAAGTGCGCGTTGAGCAACAGCATCTTCTTCGCCTTCAAACTTTGCGTGTATCAAGTGGGCGTGTACATCAACAAACATTGGTTATTCGCTCCTAATTCGTTTAGGGGACACTATACCTGAAAATTCAAAAAGAAGAAGAGCCTCGCAACCATTTGACAGACAAAAGAGAGTCGGCCAAGTTGAGGGGAGTGGTGGTTTACGGCGCATGTGAGTGGTTTTCAGATTGGCAGGAATGGAGTTACCTATGAAGTTGGCTGATGAGAGACTTTTAAAGGATGAGTCCTGGATCAAAGGGCAGTGGCAGGGGGGGGACGTCCCAACATTTTCTGTAAGTAACCCAGCAACGGGTGAAATTCTTGCTCGCCTACCTCGTTGTGGAGCAGTCCAGACAAGGGGAGCCATCGAAGCGGCTAAAGATGCCCAATCCCTGTGGAGGAAGGAATGCGCTTCGACGAGAGCTTCTGTATTACGTGAGCTTGCCGACCTTATGCTAGTTCATAAGGAGGACTTAGCTAAGATTTTAAGTGCGGAACAGGGCAAGCCGCTAGATGAGAGTCGTGGTGAAATTGTTTATGCTGCGTCCTTTTTTGAGTGGTTTAGCCAAGAGGCACCGCGAGTATACGGAAAAATAATTCCGCCACATAAAGAGGATTTGCGAATCTTGGTTCAGCGGGAGCCTATTGGTGTCACGGCTGCCATTACCCCATGGAATTTTCCATCTGCAATGATTGCTCGAAAGTTGGCTCCCGCAATAGCGGTGGGCTGTTCGATGGTATTGAAGCCTGCACAAGATACGCCGCTCTCGGCACTGGCGATTGCAGAGCTATCCCATCGTGCAGGTTTTCCCCCAGGTCTTTTTAACGTCGTTACGGGGGCGCAAGAGGATAGCGATTGCATTGGTCAGGAATTATGTCGAAATCCAATTGTTCGTAAGCTCAGCTTTACTGGCTCGATCGCTGTGGGGAAACTGCTCTTGGAGCAATGTGCGAGTACCGTCAAGAAGGTTAGCTTAGAGCTGGGGGGCAATGCACCGTTTATCGTTTTCGATGACGCTGATGTCGAAGCCGCAGTCGAAGGTGCGGTTTCTTCTAAGTTTCGAAATGCCGGCCAGGTTTGTATCGCGCCGAATCGATTTTTCGTTCAGTCCGGAGTTTTTGAAGAATTCAAAAGGAAGCTGAAAGAGAAGATAGCTAGATTAACCGTAGGAAACGGTTTTGCACCAGGGGTTCAAATCGGTCCGGTAATTAGTGAGAGTGCTCTGTCTAAAATAGAAAGTCATATTGATAATGCTCTATCTGAGGGGGCAATATTAGAGTTGGGAGGCAGGCGGCATCAATTGGGACGAACTTTTTTTCAACCCACGCTTTTGAGTAACGTTTCTACGTCGATGAAGATTTGTAACGAGGAAACGTTTGGTCCGGTTGCTGGCCTTGTTCAATTTCAAAGAGAAGAAGAGGTGATTAAGTTAGCGAACGATACCCCATGTGGGTTGGCTGCTTACTTTTACTCGAAGGATAATGCCCGCGTGTGGCGTGTTTCTGAGAGCTTGGAGTATGGTATGGTGGGCGTGAACTCTAGTACGATTTCGACGGCAGTGGCTCCATTCGGCGGCATAAAAGAGAGCGGTATTGGACGAGAGGGGTCTCATTTGGCGGTCGATGAGTGGTTGGAAACCAAGTACGTCTGCATGGGTGGAATCGTTTAGCCGGACCGAATCGTTATTTATTTCAAGCGTATATCGCTGCCTTTGCAAATGCGATTTCCTTGGGTATAACCCAACTCGCTCTAAGGAAGCTGGAACTAAGCCAGAGTGGAAGTGTGCTTAAGTGAAGCGGCCTTGTTGTTATGGCGAAAGGAAATTAGATGCCCGCAGAGAAGCACTCTATCTATCCGCATCTTTTTGAACCATTGGATTTGGGTCATACTACGATCAAGAACCGAACTTTGATGGGCTCAATGCATGTTGGTCTCGAAGAAGAATTTAATGGCTTCAAAAAGATGGCAGAGTATTTTGCCGAACGCGCTCGAGGTGGGGCGGGGATTATGGTTACCGGCGGGGTGGCACCAAACCGTGAAGGTTGGTTAAAGCCATTCGCAGCAAAGTTGACAACGAAATCTGAAGTAAAAAAGCACAAGATTGTCACTCAGGCTGTTCACCAAGCGGGTGGCAAAATTTGTTTGCAGATCTTGCACGCGGGCAGGTACGCCTATCACCCGTTTTCTGTGTCTCCATCTGGAATAAAGAGCCCGATTACCCCCTTCAAGCCCCGGAATATGTCGGTTCGGAAAATTGAAGATACTATCGATGCCTTTGTTAATTGTGCGATTTTGGCAAAAGATTCAGGGTACGACGGTATTGAGATAATGGGGTCCGAGGGGTACCTCATCAATCAGTTTATTGTAGCTCACACGAATCGACGAAAAGATGCATGGGGCGGCACTTACGAGAATCGAATTCGGTTTCCTTTCGAAATTGTTAAGCGAACCCGTGAAGCGGTCGGAGATGATTTCATTATAATTTACCGACTTTCTATGTTGGACCTAATTCCGGATGGTAGTTCTTGGGATGAGGTAGTGTATTTGGCTAAGCGAATTGAGGAGGCGGGAGCCAGTATTATCAACACTGGAATAGGGTGGCACGAAGCACGGGTACCAACGATTGCAACTATGGTACCGCGGGCCGCTTTTACTTGGGTTACTCGCAAACTCAAAGGTGAGGTTACCATTCCGTTGGTTACTTCCAACCGGATAAATATGCCAGATATTGCTGAAGATGTTTTGGCTCGAGGTGATGCGGATATGGTTTCTATGGCTAGGCCGTTTTTGGCTGATGCTGATTGGGTCAAAAAGTCTCAAGAAGGCCGTGTTGATGAAATCAACACATGCATAGCTTGCAATCAAGCCTGCCTAGATCACGCCTTTAAAAACAAGCGCGCGAGTTGTTTAGTTAACCCAAGAGCTTGCCATGAAATTGAGTTGACTTACCTCCCTACAGCGTCGCCTAAGCGAATAGCGGTGGTGGGTGCTGGGCCTGCGGGGTTGTCGTTCGCTACGGTTGCCGCTGGGCGTGGGCATTCGGTTACTCTCTACGAAGGTGCTTCGGAAATCGGTGGCCAATTTAATATGGCCAAGCAAATTCCCGGAAAAGAAGAGTTTCATGAGACGATTCGTTATTTCCGCCGTCAATTAGAATTGGCGAATGTTGACCTTCGTTTGGGCAGTAAAGTAACTGCTGAGGATTTGATTAAACGAGGCTACGACAAGATTGTTTTAGCCACCGGAGTAACTCCCCGGACGCCGAATATTGAGGGAATCGAGCATCCATCGGTTCTCTCTTATATTGATGTTCTCGCCAAGAAAGTTGCTGTGGGAAAGAGGGTCGCCGTTATCGGCGCAGGGGGTATTGGATTTGATGTTTGTGAATACCTTGCTCACGATGGTGAATCTACGAGCCTAGATGTTGGTGCGTACCTTAGGGAGTGGGGGGTGGATCCTGAAAACGAAGTTCGCGGTGGCATTGCTGGGGTTCGGCAAGAAACTCCACGAAATCTTAGAGAGATTACAATGTTTCAGCGATCAAAAGGCAAGTTAGGGGCTCGGCTGGGCAAGACGACGGGGTGGATTCATCGAACAAGCCTCAAGAATAGGGAAGTGCTGATGGTTGCCAATGTTGAGTATAGTAGAATCGACGATTCCGGCTTGCACTATCTTCACCATGGAAAACCTCGGACTTTGGAGGTCGACCACATTGTGGTTTGTGCCGGCCAGATTTCGAATCGTACTTTGGCAGAGGAGCTTGTCAAAGAAGGATTAGAGCCCGTCTTGATTGGCGGGGCCGACGTGGCAGCTGAACTAGATGCTAAACGAGCGATTGATCAAGGGGCCCGTTTGGGAGCGCGAATTTAGCAATTATGATGCTACGTTTTTTGGCATTGGATAGAGAGTAGCGATTGATTTTGACGTTCTACGATTTTACGGCTTACCCATTCTTATTTTCAAATTCTTGCATAAATTCGACAAGAGCATCAACGCTAGCGGGAGAGCATGCGTTGTAGATACTAGCCCGAATCCCGCCCACAGAGCGATGCCCTTTGAGGGTATTGAGTCCCAATTCTGACGCGTTTTCGAGAAAGGCTTTTTCTAGTTCTTCGGTTGGGGCTCGCCATGTGACGTTCATCCACGAGCGAGAATCAACCGCGGCGTGAGGCTGCCAGAAAGCTGTTCGATCGAGTTCGGCATAGAGTTTATCAGCCTTGGCTTTATTTTGTGCCTCCATCACTTCTAGGCCCCCGCGGGCTTGGAGCCAGTTGAGAACTCGCTCCAAGGCGAAGATACCCCAGGTATTCGGAGTATTAAACATCGAGCCCTTGTCGACCATTAATGCGTAGTCGAGCATGGATGGAAGGCCCCCCCGTTTGGATTGACCCGCTTTTTTACTTTGTTCGACGGCCCAAGGAGATAGAATTACAAGTGTGACGCCACTTGGTCCTA
>CAXGXL010000197.1:0-6632 GCA_964013555.1 uncultured bacterium | reverse complement strand
GGGGGAGAGCTGCGAATTACTCACTTTTCCTACTTTGAAACATACCGCAAAAGCAATCACGGCGAATCTCATTCAACAAGAGCAAGCAAACTCACCCAGAACTTTCGATTAACGAGGGGACCGAAAATAACAACTATTGAAGAAAAAGATATTGAAAGATGCCATTATGAGACATTTCATTATGAGAATTCATTTTTGCCATTTGAGTTTAATGGGCCTTGTCGCAATCTCATCTATTATGGTACACAACCACCGGATATTTATTGTCACCACGACTTCGTGGAGGAAAGGTGTAGGCCTTGGAAGTAATAGAGCTTGAGTTAGAGTCTCTAAGCCAAGTAATTCCTCTTACTTTATTGATAAGAAGTTTCCTATGAACCCCATAATTCAAGAAACTTCAAATCAAGCGCGGATCCTGATGCCAATGGTAATTGTTTTGGGCTTTTGTCTTTTTTTTGCTACTAACATTGTTTTGATGGTAGTTGCCGGTGCTTATTTGGCATCGCAAGATTCCAAAGCAAGAGTTTTTGGGTTTTTGAGCCCCACAGGGTTTGCAACGTTGGACGAATATTCGAACACTAAGAAAAGCTCAACACAGCGATTAGTGCCCTCGGGATTGGCCTGAGGCCTAAGATATAATGTGACTAAATCGCATAAAAGATGCGACAAACAAGAGGAGTTGAAGTTGGCTAAGAAGAAAGCAGCAAGAAAGACAGCCAAAAAGCCCGCAAAGAAGGCAACCAAAACGGCAGCAAAAAAAGCAACACGAAAACCAGCTAAGAAGGTAGCTAAGAAGGTAGCTAAGAAAGCTGCGAAGAAGGTAGCCAAAAAGACAACAAAGCGGCCCGCAAAGAAAAAGTGGAATTGGCAAGAAGGTCTGGTTGGAAAGGCCGCCAAACGCAAAAACCCATACGACACCATGGATGAGGTTGAAGCAAACCACATCAGAACGGTCTTGGCCGCTTACGGACACGATATTCAGCAAACGGCGCAGGCCTTGGGCATCGCCCGCTCTACGGTTTATCGCAAGATGAAGCGATACAAAATAAAGTAATTGCGTCTAATCTTGAAACAACCTTGAAAAGGGGGCTCAACGCCCCCTTTTTTTGTTTCCTGCTTTTGGAAATAACATAAATTGCCCTCCTAGAGCCGGCCAGCCCAAATGGGGTTGTTGAGTTTAGCGATTTAGGTTAAGTGCTCGAATACTAAAGTGAAAAAAGTGAAGACCATGGCTCATATTCAACGATTTGTCGTCACCGGCTCCCGGCAACAATGGAGCTTGATTCAAAGTGAACTGCAATCTTTCGGCATCGACTCCCCAAAAGAAGAGGGAATGGGTATCGAATTTAACGGTACGCTCCAAGATGCCTATCGAGTCTGCCTGTGGAGCCGGCTCGCCAACCGCGTTCTCCTTCCCATCCATAGCTTCGAAGCAATGAACCAAAGCGAGCTCTACAATGGAGTTCAGCAAATCAATTGGTACGAGCACATCCCCGATGATGCGACTATATCCGTTGGCTCCAATACCGACTCCCAATCCGAATTAGCTCATTCCCAATTCGTCTCTCTGAAGACTAAAGATGCCATCGTTGACCAATTGCGCGAACTCATGGGCCATCGTCCGAATATCGACACGGAGCGAGCCGACGTGCGCATCGCAGTCAACATTCGAAACAACCAAGTTGTCGTCAGCATAGATCTCTCTGGCGAGAGCCTGCACCGACGCGGCTATCGCCAAATGGTAGGTAAGGCCCCCCTGAAGGAAACAGTTGCGGCCGCTATTTTGGAGCGATCGGGTTGGCGAGAGCTTGCCCAGCAAGGAGCCCCGCTTGTAGATCCGATGTCAGGCTCTGGAACATTTTGTATCGAAGCAGCGTCCATCGCTACCGACCTAGCACCTGGTCTCAATCGAGACTACTATGGTTTCTTAAAGTGGTCAGGACACGACAAAAAAGCCTGGTCGAGTTTGCTTGAAGAAGCCAACGAGCGTCATCGCATAGGGCGAAAGAACAACCTACGTATCTTCGGATTCGACGAAAGTCGCCAAACCATTCACTCCGCTAGACAAAATGCCCTACGAGCCGGGTTAGACGAGTTCATTGAATTTATTCAGGTTCCGTTTCAAAACCTCAAAAACCCACTCCCCAATGACAAGCCGGGCTTGGTAGTGGTCAACCCACCGTGGGGTGAACGATTGGGGACCGAAAAATCGTTGCGAACCACCTACGTAGAACTAGGCAAACGGCTGAAGTTAGAATTTGGCAATTGGAAAGCCACAATAATTACCTCCAATGATAATTTGGCCAAGAGCACCGGACTCAAGGCCAATAAGAAAAATACCATATATAATGGCTCAATTAAGTGTTCCATTTTTCAATTTGATATTCACGCTTCAGACAATAACTCGAAAACAACGGCCGAAGTGTCTGAATTTGCAAATCGCTTGAAAAAGAACCTCAAAAAAATCAAAAAATGGGCTACCAAAAACGGTATAAGAGCTTATCGAATCTACGACCGAGACTTGCCTGAATATGCGGCTGCTATCGATTATTATGATGGGCATGTCCACATTCAAGAATACGACCCCCCCTCAGGCATCGACCTACGAAAAGCCCAAACCCGACTAGATCATATATTGCGCTGGACCCCCGAAGTATTAGATATCTCCTCGCGTCAAATTCATCTCAAGGTTCGGGAGCGGCAGCGGGGCTCTTCTCAATATGAAAAGCAAGATACCACCGGCCGGTTTTTCCGTATTCAAGAAGGGCCAGCTCAATTTTGGGTCAATTTACAAGATTATCTTGATACCGGACTATTCTTGGACCACCGTAATACGCGGGCAATGATTCGGGAAATGGCCAAGGGTAAAACCTTTTTGAATCTTTTTGCCTACACGGGAACCGCTACGGTTCACGCAGCTCTAGGCGGTGCTTCTCGCAGCGTCACTGTTGATATGTCCAACACTTATCTTGACTGGGCGGAACGCAATTTTGACCTCAATCAACTCGATTTTCAAAAGCATCAATTGGTCCGCGAAGACTGTATGGAATGGCTTTTTCAAAATAGGCAGAAATTTGATCTTATTTTCTTAGATCCCCCGACTTTCTCTAACTCCAAAAAAATGAGTAAACCCTTTGATGTTCAAAAGGACCACGTTGAGTTGATCCGGCAATGCGTCGATCACTTACAACCAAACGGACTTCTTATTTTCTCGAATAATTTCAGGAAATTTAAACTCGATACTGAAAAACTTGACGACCTAAGCATTGAAGCAATATCCGACAAAACCGTTCCGGTCGACTTCTCCCGGAACAAACGAATCCACCAATGCTGGTTGATTCGCGACAATTCCAACGATTCCTAAGGAGGCACACTATTATGTCTAACTCCCCCCACTACAATGAACTCAAGAATCTCATTGAAACCGCCTATAGTAATCGTTCTCTCATAGACGACCAAGGCGGGAGTGAGAACCAAAAATACATTCAAGCTGTGTTGGATGTTCTCCAAAAACTTGATGTAGGTGAGTTGCGAGTTGCCGAAAAAGTAGATGGCCAATGGCAAACGTATGCTTGGGTGAAACAAGCGGTGCTTCTCTACTTTGTGATCGCCAAAATGGAGGTCATGGAAATGGGCCCCTTTGAGTTTTTCGACAAGATTCCGCTCAAAAAGAACTTAAAGGAACAAGGAGTGCGCGTCGTTCCTCCGGGAACAATCCGTTACGGTTCTCACGTCGAACGCGGCGTAGTCGTCATGCCCGGTTACATTAACATCGGCGCCTATGTTTCCGAGGGAACGATGGTCGATACCTGGGCCACCGTTGGCTCCTGTGCACAAATCGGAAAAGGCGTCCATCTTTCTGGAGGTGTTGGTATAGGAGGCGTTCTCGAACCAGCTCAAGCCGCACCAGTCATCATCGAAGACGGAGCCTTCATTGGCTCGCGATGCATAGTCGTTGAAGGTGTTCGAGTCTGTGAAGAAGCCGTTTTGGGAGCAGGCGTGGTACTAACGGCCTCTACCAAAATCATCGACGTAACTGGAGCAAATGAAGTGATTCATAATGGCGTTATCCCGCCAAGGAGCGTCGTCATCCCCGGAATGCGCACCAAGAAATTTCCAGCCGGCGAATTTCAAATTCCTTGTGCACTGATTATCGGGCAAAGACGTGAGAGTACAGACCGCAAGACTTCATTAAATGACGTTCTGCGTGAATTCGCCGTTCAAGTATAATGAATTTGCCTCGCCTAAGTGAACTAGCTCTTGAGCTCATTAAAATTCCTTCGGTAACAGGAAACGAGACCAAGATCACAGACCATCTTCAACAATGGGCCGAGAAATTGGGTAAATTTCCTACCGATCTTATATTTCGGCTCGGCAATGGTCTCATTCTAGGAAGACCTGACGGAGAACGCCCTTGTTTAGCTCTCGTAGGTCATACGGATACCGTTCCGCCCCACGCAGGAGATCCGGAACCTCACATTGAAGGAGATAAATTAACGGGTCTTGGGGCTTCCGATATGAAGAGCTCCCTGGCTATCATGCAGCTGCTTTGTGAAGAGCTTAATTTGGCAACTCTGCCATTTTGCCTGGTTCTTGTATTTTATGACAAAGAAGAAGGCCCCTTTGCAGACAATGGACTCCAACCACTGCTCGACGCATATCCATGGCTTGCAGAAATAGATCTGGCCATAGCGATGGAACCCACGGACAACACCTTGCAACTCGGGTGCCTTGGGGGGCTTCAAGCCTATGTCCGCATCGATGGGCAGGCTGCTCATTCAGCACGTCCTTGGCAAGGCGAAAATGCGATTCATAAAGCAGGTCCACTGCTCAATAAATTACTGAACCGCTCTTACCCCGAAGTCGAAGTGGACGGACTCGTATTTCGCAACTGCATGAGCGCCACCCTCGCCGAAGGGGGGCGTGCAAAAAATGTTGTTCCCGAGTTATTCGAAATGAATATCAACTACCGCTTCGCACCAACGCTCCCTATTAGCGCGGCTATCCATAGCGCCAAACAAGAAGTCCTCGACGTATGTGTAGGAAATCACGTAGAATTTCGAGATATCTCACCTCCAGGGCCAATTCCGAATAACAACCCTATCCTAACCCACTTTAAAGAACTAGCGCAGGTTCCCACGGCTCCCAAACAGGCTTGGACCGACGTCGCAAGACTCGCCGCCCATGGAATCGATGCTTTCAATTTCGGACCCGGTTATGGAAGTCAGTGCCATCAAGCGAAGGAACACGCCTCCATTTCGATGATGGAAGATGCCTACCACCTTCTTAAGCAAATCATCACCACCCCAATTATGGGGACCTAGCCACGATTTTTTCTTAGAGAACCTCCCATTCGAAGAGTTGCATAAAGACGAAGCCAGCTATAGAGTCGGCCCATCGTACGGGGTGCTATCTTGCGGCTTTGTGCCACCAAGAAGCTGAGAAAATACCCGTTGAACCTGAAACAGATAATACTGGCGCAGGGAATACGAATGAGCTTTGGAGACCTTTTTCAATGGGCGCCTAGTCCAAAGGTAAAAGCAATTCCTCTTTTCTTCGCGCAATCACATGAGATTGGAAGATGAAAGCTATTTTGGCAATTGGTGGCTCTGATTCGGCCGGCTGCTCTGGAATTCAAGCAGACCTAAAAACCATGTCAGCCTTCGATCTTCATGGGAGTAGCGTAGTAACGACCATCACCGCTCAAAACACACGGGAGGTTCGAGAAAATATCCCTATGAGCGCCGAGATTGTTCGAGCTCAATTGGAACTCATTTTATCAGATTTAACCATTGGAGCCGTCAAAACCGGACTACTGGGAACAAGCGAAATAATTCACACCATTGCCGATGTCTTGCGAACAAAAGCGTTCAACAAAATGCCCATCATTGTTGATCCCGTCATTCGAGCATCTACCGGAAAGGTTCTATTGGGTGAAGACGCACAATCGGCTTTAATCAAACAAATCCTTCCACTGACAACCCTGCTGACTCCCAATGCAATAGAGGCAAGCGCCCTAACAGGAATCCCCATCCACTGTGCACAAGATGCTATCAACGCAGGTCGGTCACTCATTGACCTCGGCTGTGAAAGCGTCTTGATCAAGGGTGGGCATTTCAATTTCTCACCAGGAACCGACATATTGGTCTTACCTAACCAAGTTCTCACTTTTACCGGTAAAGCCATTGAAGCCTCGAATACTCGTGGAACCGGATGCACTTTAGCAAGCGCTATTGCCGCCTGCCTGACGAAGGGCATGCCCCTGCCTGAATCTGTACAAATCGCAAAAGCATTCGTCCAGCGCTCGATCGAATCCAGCTATTCAATCGGCGAGGGGCCTGGTCCCATCGACGTTTTTCACTGCCAACGCTACGCCAAAATTCACCGAGCGCCTCTGGGACGATTTCACGCCATCACAAACGCAAGTCTCCAGTCAACCTATTCTCATATTGAACTGGCTAACCTTGCACTCAAAGGTGGCGCTGATGTGGTCCAATATCGAGAAAAATCTAATTTAGATTCCATGAGTAGAATCACAATAGCAACCCAAATACGCTCACTCTGCCATGAGTACAAGGCTAATCTCATCGTTAACGACCGCACAGAAATTGCCCGCGGTGCTTGTGCGGCCG
>CAXGXL010000196.1:0-6645 GCA_964013555.1 uncultured bacterium | reverse complement strand
CGTCCTTTGGAGACATTTCACGATACCGATATGGGCAGTAAGGTGTTTCCGTTTATCAAGCGGGCAGCGGGTTTATTCCCAAAGGGGTTTCAGCAATTTTGGACCTCTGTATCAAAATCAGAGTTTGCGTATCAGGTTGCTATGAAGGCAGAAGTCAACGGCAAAGTGATTGAGCGTTCTGATTTTACGCCTTATTTTAGACACCTTTCGCAAATGGATGCAGATGCATTTCTTCAAACCGTTGAATTCATGAATGAACACTCTGTGGAGGATTTGCTAAATGAGCTTACGGTTCCAACGCTTATTGTTGCAGGTCAATACGATACGTTTACTCCCTCTTGGTTGTCTCGAAGAATGCACCGGCTGATAACTAGTTCGGATTTGATGATTGTACCAGGAGGCACTCACGTCGCTCCTATCGAGATTCCTGAGCTATTGGAGTTGCGGATTGAACGCTTCCTATCTGAAAAGCTGCCAGACTTGATGAGCTCTCCGAGGAAGGTAGCTAAAGTTGCTCCGAATTCGAGGCGCAAGAAAAAGGCAGCTCTAGCAAAGTCGTCGAAGAAAAAGACGCGTCGCAAGGCTTCAAGTACGAGTGCTGAGTCGTCTTCGCTTCTTTGAGCCTCTTCTATTTTTCTTTAGTTATTTTCTTTCACCTTGAAAGTTTTGCCTTCTATCTTAGGGCCGCCGCCAATAATAATGCCCGAATGCAGTAATTTGTGGCCGAAAAATGGATTTAAGACTGTGCCATGAAGCTGGACCCAGCTTGCATCAGCGACTGGACAATATAGTACAACCACTCCGTGGGGTTGTGAGAACGATGCCCACTCTACCAGGGGCCTGGAGAGTTGTCGGAAAATCAATCGCATTTCTTTGAGGGTTTTTGCTTTCATCAGTTCTCTGCAGAGGTGGAGCATGTCCTTTTTGGCATATTTGAAGTGTGGCTCTAATTCGAACTGCAAATCTATTTTATTGAGTTGCTTAACGATAACTGCGAGTTGGCGCGCAAATTTCTTTACATTATGCACTCGGTCATGAATGAGCTCCTGATGAATTGCAAGGTAGCCGATTAGAATTCGGTCCATGCCCGCTTCAAAATCTAATAATGGGTATTCTTTGATGAATTGTGCTTGGGCGGAATGCGGACGCGCAGCAATAGTGAGAAAGATTCCTAGGGCAAAAATAGGTGCGATTCGTTTCATTTAATCTTACAAGTCAAATGTTAAACCCGCTCGGATTTCAGCAATCCAAAAGAGTCGAAACTTTCCTTTCTTGGTTTTCTCTCGTCGTGGGTTTACGCCAATTTCACCGTGAAATGGTTGATTGCCTATTTTGATTGTACGGCCCAGAGCTGCGCCAATAGCGGGTCTTTTTTCTCCTTCTTCGCCAGCTAAAAGATGCACAAACCCCAAATTAAGCCGTCCATAGTAGGAGTACCCTGGAATCCAAAATAGTAGGTTGGGTCTGATTTCTAGATCGATTTCGCCACTGCGGTACGCATCTTGGGAATAGGCTATGCCCAGCTCAATGCGAGTGTTGTCTGAAATGCTATAGCCTGGTGAAACCATAAGCGACGAAGCCCTAGCCTGGCCGGCAGGTGGTGGCTTGAATTGCATTTCTTGGCCAATGGAAAAAGCTAAAGTAAGGGGAAGATCGATGGCATGTAGCTTTGGGCTGGCCAAACAAATTGTAAGGGCCAAACCTATGAGACTACCCCATCGTCCTACTGAGTTGATTCTCATTGACACTCCTCTTCTTGCGGGATCGACTCAGTCTAACCTTATTTGGGCTCCTATCCCATATTTTGGTTGAAATACCCTCCATCACAGAGAGTTGAGGGCTTCTTTAATATCATCGGCAAGAGTTGCGGGGGCTTTAAGGAGGCTTTGCTCTAAAAGAGGTCTAGCTTCTGGATTACCCAGTAATCCCAACGATCTAGCTGCAACATCTCTCATTGGGTCTTGGGGATTTCGCAAGATAGTGGATAGATAATGCAGAGCTGATGGATGATTACTTTCAGCTAGAAAATGAATGGCGGCGGCACGCTCGGGTGCTTTTTTACTCGCAAGTTTGCGTTCCAAATAGGTTTGCCCCTCGGGATCTCCCATTTTAGAAAGGGCTGCTGCTGCTTGTAGTTTATCGGCCCACGGAGCGAAGCGGCGTTTAATCCAGGAGCGCAGATCTTCAGATGCCTTGGAGTCATTCATCGTACCCAGCGCACGAAGTGCATCAAGGCGAAATCGCTTTCTACGAATTGCTGCCAAGAGCAGCGGTGTTCCCCGGTGGTCTTGAATCTCAGCCATTGCGATAGCGACTTCTAGTTGGACCAGAAAACTTGGGTGTCCCAAGAGCAAGGCAAGCTTCTCGACACATGTTACTGACAAGGTACTTAATTCTTTGGTTCGGATAAGATCACCTAAGGCGCATGCTGCATCACAAAGAATGTCTGGATCCTCGTTTGCCAATAACTCTTCAAGCTCATCAGCGGTGGCTTCTCCAATATTGGTATTCATGGCTGTTTAGCGAACTTGCGCACCTGGGGGCAGATCACGATCAATGCGCAAGAGACTCA
Organism: uncultured bacterium; assembly: GCA_964013555.1. Taxonomy (GTDB): domain Bacteria; phylum Myxococcota; class XYA12-FULL-58-9; order XYA12-FULL-58-9; family JABJBS01; genus CAXGXL01. Next base: position 4,073 of record CAXGXL010000196.1, on the reverse strand, counting down.
ATAGGTCTCCGTTCTCGCCCGATAAAATCATGCCTTGGCTTTCGATTCCCATCAATTTAGCTGGAGCGAGATTTGCAACGACCACCACTTTGGTTCCCACCAAGTCTTGCGGTTGATAGGAGGGTGATATGCCGGAGACGATTTGGCGTGGATTCTCTTCACCAATATCTACTTGAATTTTTAAGAGCTTTTTACTTTTCGGAACCGCCTCGGCTTCCAGGACGTGCCCTACTTTGAGTTCGAGTTTTTGAAAATCCTTGAAGGTGATTTGCGCAGGACTTTCAGTCGAGTTTTCTTGAGGTTTCTTGGGGGCTGCTTTTGAGGATGATTGCTTGGATGCGGCCACTAGCTTTTCGGTGGTTTTCAATTCTATGCGGTCGAAGAGACGCTCCATTTCTCCAATAGGGCGATTCACTTCTTGAAAGAGTAGCTGTGAATTCATGGAGGTTAGTTCAAGTCCTAGAATTCGAGCTCCCTTCTCCGCGAACCTTGGTATAATAGGCCATAAGTACATCGCCAAGGCATGGCAGACGTTCAGGCAGAAGGTACACGTGGCCCTAGCTTGTTCTGGATCTTGTTTGAGTTGATTCCAGGGCTCTTGATTTTGCATGAACTCGTTGCCGATATCGGCTATGCAGTTGAGCTCGCGAATGATGTGACTGAACTCTCTATTACGGTAGAGCGATTCTATATTGCGGGCATGGGACACGACACGCCTAGCAAGGTTGGCTGGTGAATTCGTGTCATCGGGTTCTTCTTGAGCCTCTTGTACAGTGAACGGAAGGGGGCCTAGCTTGCCATCTAACTTTTTATGAAGAAATTGCGATGCTCGACTAAAAAGATTGGCATGTTTGTTAACCAATTCACTGTTAATCCGCAGGACGAAATCGTCGAATGCTAAATCAAGGTCGTCGGATTGTGAATTGTATTTACAGGCGTAATAGTAACGCAGGGTCTCTGGTTCGAAAAATTCGGCAAAGGTCTTCGCATTGATGAATGTACCACGACTCTTGGACATTTTCTCCCCGCCTACGGTGAGCATACCGTGAACATGAATTTTGGCGGGGAGCGTGTAGCCGATGGAGTTCAATATCGAGGGCCAAAAAAGTGTGTGAAAATAGACAATGTCTTTGCCAATGATGTGTTCTATTCGCGTGTCTTCTGATTGCCATAGATCTTCGATAGAAAGACCACGGGATTGGCCCCATTCGGTGGATGCGGCTACATAACCCAGGGGCGCATCAAGCCAAACGTAGAAGAATTTGTTTTCAATATCTGGTATTTTGAATCCAAAATAAGGACCGTCTCGGCTGATGCACCAGTCTCGCAAGCCAGATTCGACCCAATTGTAGACATAGTTACTTACGTCTTGCTGGAGGCTGCCGCTTTTGAGCCAGTCGGTTAAGAATGCGACATTTTCTGGGGAGCTTAACTTGTAGAAAACGTGCTCAGAATCTTTTTGGGTGGGGAGCTCATTGCACAGAACACACTGGGGTTGCTTCAGATCGGTGGGGGCATACGTGGCTCCGCAGCTTTCACAAACATCACCGTATTGGTCTTGAGCATCGCATTTGGGACAGGTTCCCTTAATGAATCGGTCTGGAAGGAAGCGCTGACAGCTTTCACACCAATTTCCTTTGACCGAGCGCATTTCGAGGGTTTCAGCTTTTTGGAGCGTTTCGTAAACACTTTCGACCACTTTTCGATTGCTTTCACTGTGAGTGAGACCGAAATAATCGAAGTCGACTTCAAAAGTGGCGAAGTCTCTTTTGTGCTTTTCGTGAAATTGATTGACCAACTCTTCGGGAGTTATTCCTTTATTTGCCGCATTGAGCTCGATAGGAGTTCCGTGCGCATCGTTTGCACAAATATAAAAAGCGTCTTCACCCAAACCCTTTAAGGCCCGCACGTACATATCTGCTTGGCAATATTCGACTAGGTGTCCGAGGTGAATATCGCCATTGGCATAGGGAAGGGCTGCGGTTACCAGAATGCGTTGACTCATTGTATTTTCTTTCTTAGCTCTTTGAAGTGCGGTTGTTCTTATCTGAGTTTTGGGGAACTGTGGAGTATTTATTGACTTGTACTATGGCTTTATTGGCTTTTTTCTTGAGATTTGCTCTTGGGGTGGGGCTTTGTTGGGCGGCTGAGTCGAGTGGTGATGGCTGAGGCTATGGGGGCCGTCCTCCTGCGTGGCTAGGGGGTCAGCGTTGCTTTGACTTTTACCTTTACTTTTCGTGCCCAGATTTTTGTTACTTCTGAGCCTTGGGGTTTGGCCTTTTTTCTCAAAAGGGGGCGTAGTGACCGCTTTGGCTGGAAATTCTTCTATCGTTCCGTCTGTGAGTTGAACCCGAATGGTGCGCTTTAGGATATTTATGTCTCTAGTGCGCCCTTCACCCTTAGGTGTGAATACTCGTTTGTTTATTTTGGGCAGTTCCTTGCGGGCGCTTTTATAGATCTCGTGCTCGTATTCTAGGCAACAACGAAGTCGGCCGCACACCCCCGAAAGTTTGAGGTTATTCAGCGTTAGGTTTTGATCTTTGGCCATGCGAATAGAGATGGGTTTGAACTCGGGTAGCCATGTCGAGCAGCACAATTCGCCTCCACAAATTCCGGTGCCGCCGGTATGCCGAGCGGCATCTCGAACTCCGATTTGTCGCATGGCTATACCCATTTGAAGCCGTTGTGCGAGTCGCTTTACCAGAGTCCTAAAGTCAACCCGTTTTCCTGCTGTGAAATAGAAGGTTGCATGGGAGTTATCGTGAGTTATGTGGGTTGAAATGAGTTTCATTCCTATTCGAGATTCTCTAATTTCTGACTTGCAGAAATCAAAGGCCTGTTTTTCTAGCTTTTCGGTCTCTTCTCTTTTTTTTTGGTCTTTTTCGCTCAGTGGCCTCTGAATCGACTTTAGCTCCTTGGCTTCGCTATCGGATAGATTCGAAGAATCAAGTATGGTTCCAATTTCGGGGCCTCGGTCGGTAGGGACGAGGACCTGCGCTCCGGCATCAAGTTTGAGTGAGTTAGTTGAGTAGACATCGGTTTGACCCACAACCCGAAGTCGAACTCTTAGTGCCCTACGCCGCGCGTCCTTTTCAAGGAGTGCTCGAGTAACTTCTTTATTTTGGGGTGATTTTGATGTCATCCTTGACAATTCTAAGCTGGCAAAGTTCGCTTGATGGTTGAGGTTAATTCCAAGAGTACACTCTCTACGCTCATAGTAGGATTCGGGTTTACCCGCTGATTTCGACGCAGATTTTGGAGTTGGGCCGCCGCTTGATTGAAGCCGCCCAGTGTCTCTTGGTGCGGATATAATATTTGTTCGGTTTTGGCGCCCCATTTATTGGCCAAACCATCACGGGCTATTACTTCCAATAGGTTGAGCGCTAATTGAGAGCGCTCCTTGGAGGTACTGAGGTCCGCTGCTAACTGAATCAAGGCCGTAGTGGATTGCGATTGAAGCACATTTTGAATTTGGGAGAGGATATCTTCGAGTCCTTGATCAAGCATGGATTGGGCTAATTCCACGTCCGATCCTGCAAGGGCGGCTAGAATAGAGGCCAAGGCCGGAGGGATTTGAGCTCCTTCGAGAATAGAAGCTGCCTCTTTGCGAGACGGTGGGGTTAAGTGCAGTCTTTGAACCCGAGAGCGGATTGTAGGGAGAAGCTCTTTGTAGCGCCGGGCAGTTAATAAGAAACACGTTTTTCCTGGAGGCTCTTCTAAGGTCTTAAGCAAGGCATTTTGAGCCGCAGTATTCATTAGGTCCGCGTTATGCAATAAAACCACTTTGGTTTCTGATTCACTGGCTCTAAGACCTAAGCGAATCGTCAGACTTCGAATGGCCTCGATACGAATTTTAGATTTTTCGTCTGGTTCAATTGTGATGACATCGGGATGGTTTTCGCCGGCGAGTTTCTTACATGCGTTGCACTGCTGGCATGCGGCGGCGGATTGGTGCGATAGTTTCTTGCAGACGAGGGTTTGGGCTACTGCTAAAGCCAATTGTTTCGACGTAGATTGCTCTTTGCACATCAGTAGATAGGCATGATGAAGACGCTGGTTGCTGATCGCGGTCT
>CAXGXL010000195.1:0-6701 GCA_964013555.1 uncultured bacterium | reverse complement strand
ATACAATACAGTTTGGTGCCAGCCTCGGTTCTACCTAATTTTTTGAACCAATCCCCTCCTTGCTTTAATATGGCTGGGACGCAGGCAATTGTTTCGACGTTATTAATCAGGGTTGGTTTTTGGCGAAATCCGGACTCGGTAGGGTAGGGGGGCTTGAGTCGCGGCATGCCTCTTTTTCCTTCAAGGGATTCCAAGAGGGCCGTTTCTTCACCGCAAATATAGGCTCCGTGGCCTGAAACAAGCTGAAAATTAAAATCTTTTAAGTGGTCTTGTGCTTGGTCGATGGCGTCTTCAAGGGCTTTGCGCTCTTGTACGAACTCACCGCGCACGTAAATCCAAATTTCTTTTGTCTCTATGGTCTGCGCTGCAATTGCTAAACCTTCTAGTAGAAGGTGAGGCCGCTTGAGAATCACCTCTCTGTCCTTGAAGGTACCAGGTTCGCCTTCATCGGCGTTGCAGACCACATACCTTTCTCGTTGCGCTTGGTTGCGAACGGCATCCCATTTAATGGCTGCCGGAAACCCCGCTCCTCCTCGCCCTTGCAACCCGGCATCTCTGATAGCGGTGATGACCCAATTGGGCCCCTTGGCTCTTGCAAGACAAAGAGCTGTGTAGTTGAGGTCTTCGGGACCGCTGAGTTCAATGGCTAGATCGCCCTGGATGGGCGGGGGAGATCCAGTTTGCGAGTTCTTGTAGAGGGGGCGAAGAGATTGTGCATCCTCTTTCGCAATCGCAGCCGGAGCTCTATCGCACTGTCCTAGACAACTAACGCGAGTGACTAAGGTGCCTTTCGATTCCAGGTCAGCCGCCCACTTGTCGGCTCCTTGAAGTTCACAACTGAGACCCTGGCAAACTCCCACGCTTTTAGAAGGCAGTTTTAAGAGTGAATAAAAAGACGCCGTGCTCCATATCTCTGATTCGGGAACGTGAAGTGCTTGATGCGCGTTTCGGATGGTCTCTCGAGATAAGCCGGGGCCTTCTTCTAGCAAGGGAAGCAACCTCTCGCGACGTTCTGTGCTCGATTTCATCTTGGGGCCTCACTACTCGAGTCTAGCTTCACAGAACCACTACTGAAAAGTAAATTGCGGGTCTGACTTGAAATTCGTTACTACACAGGGCTCTTAGGAGCCTGCTTCCACCGTGCTTACTTAGTTGAAAAATATTATTAGGGAAATATATCCGGACTAAAAAGTTCCAGAAATAAAGCGTAGAGGAGAGATTTTCAATCTATTCGGGGCAGGTGGGGGTGCCCGTTTCTCGGCCGCCGACGTCGGGTAAGATCCCGTTAAACGCTCCTTGTTGAGAGCCATTGCGATCGTACCCCAAATCTCGGGCGGCGTCTTGCAGCTCATTGAGCGCTCCTAGGCAATAGTAGCCAATGGGTACCGTTGCGCCCTCGCGAGTGGTGTTCTGGAATTCAGGATCTGCTTTGTACTCCCAAAACACGCCCGATGGGATATTCTCATAGCAGCTCGGGGAGCAGTCGGCTTGGTTATCAAACGTATTGTTGCCGTAGGCACTCTCGTTATCGACCACTGAAGCGCATTGGGCTGATTCGTCCCAAGTGGTGTATGTATAGTACTGGCTAACGCCCGCGTTGTGTCCGGTTATGGAATTATTTCGGATGCAGGTATTGAGTGACCTCCAGTTTTCGAACCCGTTCCAGTTACCGTTGGATGTAAAGGTAACCCCATTGAAGTTCTGAGCGATTGTGTTGTGGGCAACCATTGTGTTGGTTGCTCTTCGCAGGTTGATGGCGGACACGTTGTTTTCCACTAAGACATTCCCTATGATTGAAGTCCCGGAGGCATTTTCCACTAGAATGGCGGCTTTGGCCAATTGGGCTGCATCGCTTCCGCCTGTAATAACCGTATTTAATATCTGGTTGTCGTTGGCATTGTTGCCTTTTATTTCAACTCCGCGTTCTTCAAACCCAAGAATTTGCGAATTCTTTATTGTGTTGTTAGCAGATGAAATGGATATACCTTCTCGAGGTTCATTATTTTGCGCCGATATGATTGTAACCCTATCTAGTTCAGTATTATCGTTGTTGATGTCAAAGACCTCGTTGGCTTGTTCTACGTAGATCACTAAATCCTTGAAGGTTGCATTCGCCACGTTAACTCTGAAGAGAACGTTCGTGCTAACTGAAATGCTGGCGCCCGGTACTTGGCGAATAGTAACTCGTTGATTTTCGTCGAGTGCTGGTAGGTTATTCGTTACCGATATTTCACCCACCAAGATGTTTGTTGCCCCAGTCGCAATTGCATTTCCAAGCTCTGTAGCTGAATTAACTTGCGAGCAATTGGAATCTCCGTCGGTGGGGTCAGACCCGCAATAAACTTCGATACAGTCAATGGTGGAAGTTATTTCATCTAGCGCGTCTGAGTTGGTTATGCAGTCTGTGGAGCAAGTGGGAAAGGTATCATCACAGTCGAAATCGGAACAGAAACCGTCTGAGTCTGCATCGATGCAAATCGATTGGCAATTTGGGTTGGTATCGTCGCAATCAGATTCCAGGCAAACTCCGTCATTGTCTGCGTCTATACAATCATCACTGATATTACAGATTCCGTCTGCGTCGCTGTCTGGACCGTCATTGCTTGGATTCCATTCACCCGAAGCGCAATCGTTGCAACCGTCGTAGTCCGTATCTGCACAAATCGTTGGTGAGGAATCATCCGAATCAACGGTGGGATTCAAGCAACCGGAAGTTATCTCGCCTACTCCCAGTCCATCTCCATCGAAATCGGTACACGTATCCCCAAGATCGCAAATACCGTCGTTGTCACTGTCAATTCCATCGCTTCCCGGGCTAAACGTGCCTCCACTGCAGTCGTCACAGCCATCTTCGTCACTGTCGATACAGCTGCGAAAATCGGTGTCGTCCCAATCCGTTTCCTCTTGTTCGCAACCCCTGTTGTTAAGAGATCCATTTCCGAAGCCATCCAGGTCAGCATCGGTACAGGGGTCGCTTCGATCACAAATTCCATCCCCATCGTTGTCCTCACCATCGGCGAGAGGGTCGTAAACGCCTTGACTACAATCGTCACAGTTATCGCTATCTGTGTCTGCGCAGACTAAGGAATCGGTGTCATCGATATCGAACCCTTGCTGCGGGCAGCCTACTGCTTGTTGCGTCGTGCCAAACCCATCACCATCCAAATCAATGCAAGGGTCGTTTGAGTCGCAGATTCCGTCGTTGTCTTGATCTTGTTCGCACACGTTATCGGCGGACAATCGTATATTTACTCTTATTACTTTCGAAAGAATTGGCATGACGTTTTGTTGGCCGGCAGCTACTTGACTCCCATCAGAATATGCATCGATGGCGATTCGCAAGGGCGTGTTCGCTAAGGTATCAGGAAGAAGCAGAGCGAAGGTTTGCTCGGTTCCTTCGAGAAGGGTGGGAGCTTCGGGAAGCAAAGCCTCGTCGAAGGCACTTTCTTGTGAGCTTGACCAACCTTCAATTTTTAGTTGGTCAATTTGCAGTGCCTCGTCGTAGTAAATGAAAACCTTGATGCCGGTCACATTCTGAGAGCCTGCTATCTCCGGCGTTTCGTAACATGCTAGGAGGGTGGATACGATGGCAATAAATGCAATGCTTCTTTGCAGAGCCTGAAGTGGGTTTATCATCGACGGTCAATCCTTCCTAAGCTACCTGTGGGGAGCACTACCACAGGTTCTGATTCACTATTGGTTGCATACATTATCGCCCCAACACTGGCGGCGAGAACCGAACCGGTGACACTCCAAAACCACCATTTCTTGTACACGGGGGCCATTGGTTGTTCCTCTGGCGCAGATTCGAAAAGCAAGTGAGAACTATCCGAGTTGACAGAAAAATTCCGAGGCGTAGGGTCAGCGACGTCTAATGGGGCTGAAACGATAGCAGTGGAGTCGGTAGGTGACCCTTCTTTTGAGGGCGAGGTGGTTTCTTTGTTGTTCGTAGCTTGTGCTTTTCGGGGGGCCAAGGAGTTAAGCGGCTGGTTTGCATTTGCTATTTGTGGCGTTGCTGAACTTCTTGTCTGGGTGTCTGCCTCTTTTGAACTATTGGGGACGAGTGGAAGGAGGGCGGGTTCATTTGTTGTCCCACCAAGGAGTTCGAGAGCGGGGAGAGGAGGTGGCGCGGGTACACTCGGTATATCTTTCTTTTCGGCCGTGCGTGGCGTCGTCGTTTTTTGGCGAGGAGTGAGTTGGTTCAGTTGACTTCTGGGGCGAAGGTTCATTGGCGGAACTTTAGCTAGGTTTATAGTTTGAGTTGGGATGAGACCCAGGTGTTGCTTGGCTTCGAGGATTCTACTTTCAACTAATTTAGCGTTTTGACTCTGGGGGTTGTGTTTGCGATAGGCTAAGTAATTTTCGAGAGCGCTTTTGTAGTCCCCAAGCTCCATTTCGCACTGGGCGATGTGAAAATGCAAGTCGGGTGACTTATTGTAATGAAGGGCCATTTGAAAAGAGGCGAGGGCTTCGTGGAATTTCTTGGTTCCAAAATAGGATGTACCGTCTTTCACGTACTGTTGTGACTTTTCTAAGTTGTGTTTGTTTCCAAAGCTGACCGCCTGAAACGAAAAGAAAAGAGAGACGACCAGAATAAAGAATCTCAGCGATAGGGGTACCAATGAAGTTGCTCTCACAATAAAATCACTCCTTAGTGTACGACTCAAAATAGTTTTGTTGCGCTTTTCCATACACGAGAGAAATTAGCTTCGGTGTGTAAATGGATGGTATCTGGTAGCAGGCCGATTTTTGTTTGGGCATTCTGCGTAGGTAGAGGGTATAAGAGTCCGATTTCGTCGTAGTAGCTGTGAAGAGGCGAGATGGTGCAGAGGATTTGACTAACATCTTCGGAGACTCGTTTGATTTAGTGACAATCGGATCGAGGTGACTATAGAAGACGTTGGTAAGGGTAGATAAAGCTGGTTCAAGAGATGCTTCAAGTGCGGTTACAAGTATTGATTCCGCAGAGTGTCTAGGAGCGATGGTTGTTTTCAAATATCCCTCTCTTTGAAAATCAAACACGGTCTTCTTATTACCTTGTTACATTTTCCGAGTAAATGGTGTAATTTTGAGGACTACATAGGTTCCCCTTGACCTTGACGTGCGTTTGGATCCTGACGGCTCTTGCGCGCTCAATGGTTTTCAGGATTAACGCGGAGTGACAAGCATTGAACTTGGTTGCTTTGTGAGCCTTAGTCTCCGTTTTTATTGTATTAATATCCACGACTCTTAAGCTCTGTTGGGCGAATGCGCTGGTGAAATGTCTCACCTTTGAATACATTCTCCAAGGGAAGTTGGAGTTTGGGACGGTGATTACCGGGCGATCGAGCAATTGAAAGAAAGTGAGAGCAATCCGAGGTGGGTGGAGAACTGCTCTTTATGGATGCATAGAAAAACCTTCTATAGCTGGGGAAAAGGGAACGAGGCTGGATGGGGTAGCGAATGGTGAGAGGAAATATTTTCTCGCAAGTGGAAGGTGAATTACCTTCGTATCATTTTGACGAATACCCTAGTGCAGGAATGCTGACAAGCACATCCTGCGGCGGTGGATTACATTAGATCACTAAGGAGAGAAACTGCCGAGTTTTCTACCTCTTCAGCGAATGGCAATGCAATTATCTCCGAAAGTTTGATTTCTTTAGCCACTTCGGGCGCCATATCTTGTTCAATCATTGCTTCGGTTTCTTTGCCGAGTTGCTTATCGTATGCCACAAGAAGGGATTCTGAGTTCAAACTTGCAGAGCGATTGTCTGTGTTCCACGAACCGATCGCAGCAGTGTTGCCCGCGAAAGATGCTACTTTTGAGTGCATGCAGCGTGTGCCTGTCCGCTCAAAAATTCGTACGCCCGCTTCGAGGAGATCTCGATACGGGAAAATCGCGGCTTGGTTTATTTGAGGAGCATCGGTGGTTGTTGCACTGTTGGTTACTATCTTAATGTCGACCCCGCGCTTTGCCGCGTCGATTAATGCCTTCTTAAAAGGAACCAACGCGCCGGTTGGAATAAAATAAGCATTTGCGAATCGCGCTTTTTCGCCGGGCTGAAGTGCTTTGAGGTTTTCGATCATGAAGTTTGTAATGTGATGATCTCCGTCAATTCGGGGGCGGTGCTGAATGACTTGGACAGCTGTATCGCCTGTAGCGGCTTCGACATGGGCTGAAGGAATCGCTGGCAAGGATACTCCGCGAATGTGCTTCCAATTTTTCGAAAAAGCTTTGTAGGATTCTACGGCACCGCCACCTTGCACGAATACATCCGTGTCTCGCCAGGCAGGGCGTTCAATTCCGAGGTTTGAACCAGTACGCTGGGTTCCGCCGTACATATATTCATCGGCGATATTAAGACCCCCGAGAACAGCTTTTGTGCCATCTACGATCAAGTACTTCTCGTGCCATCGGTGGTTCATTTCAGCAGCGAGTTTAGCAACATAAAACCCTTGCCCCTCTTCAATGAAGTCTCCGGTACTTATTTCTATAGGTTCGTCGTTTACGCCAACGGACATTTTGAGAAGGCTCTCGAGAGCATCGGCAACAGGTTGGCGAACTTCTTCGGGTGCATCGGTTTGCCCTCTGGCGACACGAATGATTCTATTTAAGATCTTGAGACCTTTTTCTGCATCCGTAAAATCATCTGGCGTCTTTATATCACGCAATTCGGGAACAGCCTTGATTGCTTCTATTAAGGAGGCAAGTCCAGAAGTGG
>CAXGXL010000194.1:0-6707 GCA_964013555.1 uncultured bacterium | reverse complement strand
TTCAATCCCAAAACGGTACAAGTGTAGACTGCAGCGGGCCACTACCAAACCTTATCTGACGGAGCCAATCATGATAACACTCAGAACACTTAGTGCATTACTCTTGACGACCTGCATTGCGTGCGGTGACGTTGAGCCCGAAGGCAGTGACAACTCCAACGAGAATTGGTGGGAAACCGGTGCAGCAGCCGCCGGCACTTCAGGCGAATCGACGAGTGACAACACCCCGAAAGAAACTGATGACAAAGAAGCGACTACTACAGAGAAAAACAGCTGGACCGCTCAAATCGATACAAATGCAGGAACAGGAACCTTCACTTACATCCGAATTCAAGAGAGCGGTGACAACTGCAGCCTCTCTTACCCTGTGGCGAACGCCACCGCCCTAACAACCTGTGACGCTTGCACCTTTGCGTGGGATCTCAAATTAGGAGATGTCACTATCATTGAAGATGCCGGTGGATGTGGCGACTATGGAACTATGAGCAATAGCCATCTGCACTACGGGCACGGCGCGACACCCCTTACAGAATATGCCGGCGTGACGTACTACGAGCTCTACGAGTCCACCGATGGTATGGTTTGGACCAATACCGGCGGGTATTCTTCTCTTTCTAGTGACGGCGACCAATGGAATTTCGGCCTCAAGTAACCAAAAGTTAGGTGCGAGCTTGATTGGTACAATTGGTCATAGAAAATCTACCCCACGAACCTAAAGTTGGCGACAAGGACGATGTTCAGAGCGCACTTCATCACGGAGAAGAGCAAACGCTCTGAATAGAATTCTCAGTCGCTCGGTGGGATCCCGAGGTAGCCAACCACCATTCGACACGTCTCCTGAATAAACATCTCGTCATTAAGATGTAGGTCCTTGGAAGAAGAAATAGGTGCTTGCCGCTCCTCGGTGAGTAAAATCATCAAACGCATGGCTTGAGCCGCTGCCAGTGGTGGATCAGAGTGCCGAATCTGGTGGCGGTATGCCAATAAGAACCTCTGCCCAGACGCCACGAGGGCATTCCTTAACTCAAGTTCCAGCTCCAAGAGGATGGGATCTGAATGCATGCGCTCAAGCACGGCCCGGCGACGCCCTCCAAATTGGCGGATCATCTCTAACCCCACTTGGAGAGCTCCCGGGAGAACCTCACGCAAATCGGTATCGGAGACCGCGACAGGCTGAATTTGGTCAATCATCGCAATGGCCGCTTCGGTGCCTTGGCGATGCATGTAGTGCAGGAGCTGCTCTTTGCTAGAGAATCGGTCGTAAATAGCACTCATGGAACAGGGGACCAGCGCTGCGATGTCCTCTAAACGAGTCCCTGCGTATCCATGCTCTGAGAAGAGGCTGTCTGCTGCGGTCAGAATGCGCGCGAGCTGTTCGCGGGTCCTTTTTTGTTTGGGCTCTCGAAAGGTGCCCGGCTCTGTACTTCGTCGTGACATCGCCCGGACTATAACACATTGGACAGACCCTTCAAATAATGCGAATATATATTCGCATTTAATAAAAAGGAGGAACACTATGAACTACCGAGGCTGGATGTTCATCGGATTTTCGAAGGAATATTCCAAAGGCAAGATTGCGCAACGTACTTTCATGAACGAAGAATGCTTGGTTTTTCGGACGGCCAGTGGCGTCCTTAAAATGGTTGAGCCCTACTGTTCGCACTTTGGCGTCAACATGCGCACGGGCAAGGTGAAAAAAGAGTGCATTCAGTGCCCAATGCACGGGCGGGTCTTTCGGGGTGATGGTCGAGGTGCCAACCCTAACCATCGCCCTATTCGCGCATACCCAATTGCCGAGAATCGAGGTTTAGCCTTTGCCTATTTTGACGAGGTGGGAGCACAACCCAAATGGGAAGCCCCACGATTTCTCAATGAAGAGCACTTTCCCGACATTTTATGGCGTCACAGCCGCATGCTGGAACTGCACCACCCTAGCGTGCCCCTCGACAATTCCGTCGACCCCCGGCACTTTCAGTTTACCCACTCGATGTTTGGCAAATGCCTCGTCGACGGCGAGTTTATTCCTCAGGCGCATAAAGCCGTTGGGACCATGGCTACCAAGATCACCCCGCCGCTATCGTTCTTCGCGGGGAATCGAGCGGACGTCACCACCCACTTTGACAGTCCACTCAACACTTATTTGAAAACAAGAGCCGGATTGAACGACGCCGACCTCTGCAACTTTTTAACCATCATCGAAGGCAAAAGATGTCGGTTGACCCAAATTGGAATTGGCCGGCGCTCAAGAAATCCGTTTCGGCTAGGCATAAACGCCATCGGTTTCGCTGGTTCGTGGTTTGCGACCTACGAAGATGCTGCGGTCTGGAACAACCGCAAGCCTCAAGAACCCGACAACTACAAGCATCAAACCGACCAGGCACTAATGGACTTTCGTGAGTGGTTCGAGGGGTTCGCCTATAAACCGCCGAAAAATCCATTCAGTGGCCAAATCTGAGAAATTAAAAGCGCAATGGGACGTTCACCCCGCCACAAACCTCCCAAGTTGCCCTAAACGATTCGCTTAGTCAGGACCATCCTGTGGCACGCGTCTAGGCATGCGCCTTGTTGAGAAATTACAAATCCCCAAAAAAATTACATTCGAGCTTCCATCACCAGTTGGTCCGCCCTAGAGGCAATTTGTTTGGCACCGGCGAGGTGGTGGTACGAAAAATTCCACTCTCGAAAGCTAACAAGAGCCTATAAACCAGATATTCCGCCCATGGCGTTAGAGTGAACCGATATTAAGCCCAAACAAACTTCCCGCATAGTTTCTGCTTCATTGATTTTGACTATCAAATCCATCGTTGAGTTCGGTGATCACGCTCCGCACGAGCCCTCGGGTAGGAGAGGCATAAAAATCAACTGTAATAAAGTTCGGAAACTGACCACTTTGAACTCGACATGCTGCGGCACGCTCCCCCAGCATGGGATTGACCTGGTCGGCGTGTATTTCTAGTGCGGTGGGCATCGTCAGAAAATGATTAAGAATAAAAAGTTGATTGTCCTGCTGACCTCGATTTCGGTCACAACTGTAATTATCATCCACCGAGAACTCACTTGCGAGCCGATAGGTGAAACGGGTTTCCCAGGCATGCTGCCAGAGTTGATGCAACCAGCTTTCATCCACCCCCTCCTCGTCGGTTAAAACAACCAAACGCTTGCCGCTGTCGATCATTTCCCCGAGGGAGGGCCATGGAGTCTCGGGAGACGATTGAATATGCAGGTAACCCGAGGTGCCATCGGCATTTAGCAAACCACCCTCCAAGAATGCGTCCGTCAAATCTTCGGCTCTGGCGTAATTCTCGAGAATCAGGGTCACAACATTTCGTGGGTGCGCATCCATCCAATCGCGTATTTCCATAAGGACGCCCGCAAACGGGCGGTTAAGATGCACCGCCCCTTCCGGGTACACTGCATACGGCACGTTGGGTGCACATGCGCCATGACAGAGAAACACGCCGCGTTGTCCGAGTAAATCATCGTACCAGTATGTGTCGAGCATAAACGCTCGAACCCCATGCTCAAGCTGAGATACCAAGTTGTCATTCTGGCTTGGTACAAACCAATTTTCGGCGGCGTTGTTCCATGCATTGTGCGTCGTCAGATACGCCACATCCCTATAAGACCTGTCGCAGAGGTCCTCGCGGCCGTTGCACCTGACAATCGCTTCAGTCTCAGCTTCAGCATCGGGGGGTATAGCACTGACATCCCAGGGCTCTTCGCTAATCCGCACCCCCTCGGGTTCGGGTCGAAACGATGACTCGCCAAAAGAAAACGAAGTACTGCCCCCCAATTCTGGCCGCGAAGCCGGCGGCCCCTCGCAGGCGCCCACCACAATGACCCAGCTGCAACAGAAAAAAAACCGAGCGAATGCTCTACTCAAATCAGCCCCGATTCGCGCTCGCGCCAAGATTAGCCCCCGTCGTGACCCGTCACATTCGATACGAATAGGCATGCGTTAGCAAGACGTAGTTCTCTTGAATCGTCAAGGGCAATGCGTCACTGCTAGGTGCCTCCAAACCCAAACTCCACAAGCTAACCACTCATTCGATCGGCCTTACTTTGACCTAAGTGAACATCCGTAAAACCCACAACCACACTGCATTTTTGGTGCACCAAGAGCCTCCGGCATAACGTCGCCGTCTCTCGAGCTCGACCATTGGGCCGTGCCGGAAATATGCATGTAAAGCTATTCGAATACTTGGCGCCAAAAACCCTAGTGACGCTTTAGATTAGGTTCGGTGTTACTCGCGAAATTAGTTTTTCATTAGTTAGATTTTTCATACCGTGGGTAATTTGCCATCCACGGGTGCAGGCCTACCTATTCGCATCGCCCCAGTAATTCTTTTGCGCCGGTGGGACCCGTCGCATTGTAATTCGATTGGAGAAACGTATCAAACGCGGTGTAAAAGGAGTCCATCGAATCGTATCCGGTCCAATTCAGAAAGGCCGAGAACCAACTCTCCTCCTCCACAACCGTCGGCAAGAAATCCACGAGGTATTCAATGGTGCCTTCATGAATCGTTTGTTCTAAGAGGAAGTGGATGGCGCATGCCCCCCCTTGGTAGACGTGTGTGAAGTAGCCATTGTCGTCAACTTCGGGCAGAGTGTTAGATTTCCAAGCCTCGAGGGCCTCCCTGGGACTATTGGTGGTTCGGGTAACGAAAAACCAATTGCCGGGGCTGGCCTCGGTTTCGACGTGGGAAATCCGTGCCCCCCGGATGTAGGCCCCGGATTGTACGTATTCACGGCAGTAGGTGTCGAAGCGTTCGAGTATTCCGGCGGCATCAAAATTAGAGGCAATTCCATGGTTTCGACGCACATACGGATACACCGCACCGATATAGTCAGCCTGCCCCTCGGACCACCAATCCGGCCCCGCGCACTTTGGGTCGTACGTGTTATTTTCAAAGGCGTCGCAGGTTGGCACCCCAAAGGCGCCATGGAGTAGATGAATGTATTCGTGAATGGCTCCTTCTGCAGGCTCCGTTTCTCCGTGTTCCTCGAAATAGTAAGGGGTTTCAATGTAAATCCAGATGGGCTCCCCTTCGTGGCCGGCGTCGCCGCGGCCGGTTACACCCCATCCACCATCATTCTTGCCACCGTCTCGAAACGACTGCTCAACGGCTGACACGTCGTTACAATGCGTATAGTCACACCATTGTTGTGCAACCTCTTCGTAGGACTTTTGGTTGGTGCCCTCAATGGGCTCGGTTGGCTCCGTGTCACCCAAGGTGACGTCATAGCCATTGACGTAAAAAAGGACCACAGGCTCCACTCGGTAAAACTCCTCGGCGAACATCAGATAGGCATTCTGGTGGGCGTGTTTGGTCGTTTGCGGAAATCCGAAGGTTTCGTGAACCGTATAGGGCACGGAATTGCCTACACGCAATTTCGTGCCGGGGTTACTGGCTTTGCAGACGCCGCCTTGGCAGATCTCTGAAAAGCAGTCATCATCGTGGGTGCACGCTTCACCCGCATAACACCTAAGGCAATTAGAACCTCCGCAGACTCGCGCTTCTCCAGCGGAGTTCGTATCCCCACCAGTATCGGTACCCATGTCAGTCCCAGCATCCTGCATATCCTCTCTTGAGGTTCCTGCCTCCCTGTCGTTTGCGTTATCAGATTCATCGTCCTGTAAATCTTCTCTTGGGGTCCCAGCCTCTTTGTCGTTTGCGTTATCAGAACCGCCTGTGCACCCCTGTGACACGACGACTGCAAGCAACAAAGAAAGAAAAAGAGAAGTGATACGCACGTCCTTCATGAGAAATCCTAAAAAAAGTCAAGCTTAACCAGGGAACCGCACCAACTCAACGTTATTGCTATCTTACCTCATTATCATCGCTATTCGACAGTTTGGAAACTGCAAAAGTGATTCAACAGGACAACACACAAGTGCTTTAACTATACTCCCTTGTGACCACACGGTGGACAGCAATGCGCTCCCATCTGCTGGTTCTAATGGCGGTCGTTACGAATTGGTAATTGTAATTGATGAATCAGGAACTAGCACCGGAACTAAAAAGCCCTTTGATTTCGACCCAAAAAAGTAGATTGCACCCATTTCCTGCTCCAATATTTTTTGTTTTTGTTTTCCCTAAACCGGCCACTCCCATTATATGCCTCATAGGACGCCCATTGAATTGCGAACCCCCGATGGAATGACAGCCACCTCGGGCATGCCCCACCAGCATCTATTGGTAAGCGTAGGCCAAGCAATGGGCTTACCCAAAAGCCACGTTGGCATCAAACACATTCAATCCCAAAACGGTACAAGTGTAGACTGCAGCGGGCCACTACCAAACCTTATTTAACGGAGCCAATTATGATAACACTCAGAACGCTTGGTGCATTAGCCTTAACGACCTGCATTGCGTGCAGCGAAAGTGGACCCGAGGGCAACGACCACTCCAGCGAAAATTACTAGGAGACGGGTGAAAAATCCGCCGGCACTCCAAGCGAATCAACGACCGATACCAGCCAAAAAGCCAGCAAGAATCTACACACTCTGGCCCAACCAAGCAGGTTATTGCTCAAGAGTCCTTTCTCGAACAAATAAGAAAAGAGGAAAGGCAAATGCAAAAGCGACCAGGTTGTTCAAAAGAAGATAGATCCACCAGCTTTTGATCCGAAGCCGGCGCCCCTCAAAGATGATAAAGAGCGAGGCTCCAGCGGCCCCGATGAATAAATCTGAACTTAGGGAGCTA
>CAXGXL010000193.1:0-6736 GCA_964013555.1 uncultured bacterium | reverse complement strand
CGCATCTGCCTATAAGAAATTAATCTAAGAGGGAGGGCTCAGGAAAAAAAATGAAGAGCCTAATACTCGCAATAACATTTAGCCTGCTTACCAGCGGCTGTGAACAAAGCGCAAGTTCCACCGAGAGTCACCCTACTTGGTTCACGGATATCCGTCCTTTGATGAACACCTATTGCACTCGGTGCCACTCTCCTCAGGGTGCTGGACCGGGGGACTTCTCCTCGCTCACCGAGGTTGAACTCAAAGCAGACGTCATGCTTCACTACATGCTAGCCGGAGAAATGCCACCAGGGGCATCCGACCCTACCTGCAGGAACTATATAGGGTCGGACCATATGGTCCTCTCCGAACAAGACACCACTCTCTTCAAGCGTTGGATTGAAGTAGGTAAACCTCAAGGTTCGATCGCAAACGCTCCCCCACTCGAGGCAAAAACCCTCGAGCTTAAGAACCCCAACCTTGAATTACGTATCCAAGAACCCTATGCACCCCAGTTTCTAGACCCCAACAATATAGGCAATGAGTACCGCTGTTTTGCTTTAAGTCACAACCAAAGAGAGACCTTTTACATTACCGCATTGCACCCCATTGTCGACCAACCGCATTTGGTCCACCACATTGTTCTCTTTAAGTCTTCGAGCTCCCTACCCGACGCCTACTACTCACCAACGGGAGCCGACTGCATCGACAATATGATTTCCAACCAAGTAGATGGAATGATTGCCGGCTGGGCGCCAGGTATGCACCCAATTGAGTTCGACGAAGGCTTGGGAATTCCCGTCAACCCCAATGAGTCTATTTTCATTCAAATGCATTACTTTCAAAACCCTAAGGAAGGCAGGCCCATGGTGGACCAAAGTGGTTACGCCTTTAGAATAACCCCAGAGCCACAAAACCCCGTCTTGATGATTCCCTTCGGGCCCGAGGACTTTAGAATACCCGCCGGCGATGAAGAATACTCCTATTCACAAACCCAAGACTGGGGAAATAACTTCCCTTCGGTAGTTCTTCACGGAATATTCCCTCATATGCATCAACTCGGCTCCGGCTATAGAATGTGGGTAAACCGGGACTCACAAGAAACCTGTCTTTTGGAGTCAAAAAACTTTCACTTTGACAATCAACAGACTTATATGTTCGCAGAACCTTTCGAAATTCGTCCAGGAGATAAAATAACCTTCAAGTGCACTTGGAACAACTCCGTGACGAACCCCAAGCTCGTCCATACCCCCCCCATCGACGTATTCTACGGAGAGCGTACTGACGAAGAAATGTGTTTTGCTTTTATTTTGGGTTCCATAAGCTCCTTTTAAACGCCGGTCGCTGTCCCAAACCCAAAACTAAACGCTTCCCAAACATGCAGCTACTCCATCCTTAGACGTCTAATAGTGCTTTAGCCGCGACTATTCCCGAATCCAATGCTTCGCTCACCAAAGGTAGTCTTCCCGTATCAACCCCAGCAAAAACAATTCGTGGTGAAGGTCTATTCTTATTGGGTTCAATAAATAAGCTTTCTGGAACGGGCGTGGGCATTGCATGTCCCAACTTCTGAATAACCACCGAGCGTAAATACTTCGAGGCATTGGCTCCTAAGAGGAGCTCTAGTTGCTGAAGACACAAATGGATTAGATCTTTTGGCTTACTCAAAAGCGCCCTAAGATGTTCCAAGCGGCCAGGTGCAAACGCGAGATAGTGAGTCACCACTGGCAATTCGGAGCGGGCGTTGTGGTTGACCCAAGTCATTCCCACGTAGGTTTCAGTTGGTTCGTACGCCCCACTGCTCCATTTAAGTGCCCCTTGAGCCGGGAACTCCGCAAACTCCATGGTTACTGTTATCCAGGCCGCATAAGCGTTCCGCGCAAAAAGTTTTGCCGCAGCAGGATAGGTGTATTTTAAAGTTTTCTTGGGCGAAGCATACACGACATTTTTCGCACGAAAGACGCGCGTTTCCCTGCGTTCTAAATCAAGTGCTCTAACCTCGACGTGCGAAACCCTATCGACAACATTACGAACCAAATGTCGCAACCGAATATCGGCATCAGGTGTCGCCCCATGTAATTTATTCGCAAAATACGACAACCCCTCAGGAGGCGAAAAAGTACCAACACCATTATCTTGGTCGCTCATATAAGGACGACATGTGAAATAATGCACTCCAGCAAAAGCGCTGATTACAGACGAAGACGCGCCGTAATCTGACCGCATTGCTTGCTCCATTGCACATTTCACCTCAACCGGAAGAGCAAGGCCGTTTTTCTTTAACCAAAACTCAAAGGTTTCGTTCCCCATGGCTTTCATTTCCTCAGAAACTAAACGAGACGGAAGTGTAGATTGACCAACAAAAGGAAAAATCCGGCGATTGAATTGAGTAAATACGTCTTCCTTTAGTAAAAGAGGCCAGATGCTCTTATAGTAGTAGCCATCGCGACTTATGTGCTGCTCTTCTCGAATATCCCCTTGAACATAGTGATGCCGGTCAACGAACGTGAATTTCCTCGCCCCCGGCATTGCCTCAATGAGCTCGAGTTCAAGCAAAAGGTCGATAAGCTCTTCACCAAAATATGGCATAACATCGTGCTCGTAGTGAGCTCCCAACGGAAATGGTGTAGTCTTGCCTTGGCCCGCTGCAGCCGTCCCCCCAATGCGGTCATTGAACTCAAGAACCACATTCCGCTGGCTTTTGAGGCAGTAATTCGCCGTCAGGCCAGATATTCCAGCTCCGATGATGATATTATCAACCTCCTCCACTCCTCCTCTCTTTGGAAAAAAAAACGACCGTTGGGGTAAACAACCTTTGAGCAACTCCAAATGCGCATGAGATGGATCTCGCACTTGGACGTCAACATGACTTCCCCCCCCCGTAGCACGCCGCCGAATCGGCTGCAGTGTTCTCAAATGACTTGGAGTAATAGCTCGCGGAATATGGTGAGGCCACGAGCCCATTTCTAGCCTCCCCAGAGAAGTACCTGTCGATTTCGAGAAATGCAGCCAACCGTCCCCTTGCTTCTCCTCAAGGGCTGGCAAAGGCCCCACCTCTCTAAAAGCGCCAAGAAAATCACTCTGTGAACGGATGCGAAGAGCGTAGGCCCTGCGCTCCTCAAACAACAAACGCACAATTGCATGGCCGACCGCCGCGGGCACACCGCGCCCATAAAACTCGGGGCCCCCAATCCACTCGACAATTCGGGTGCGATCAAAGCTCGATTCCCACCCGTAATCAAGCAATGCCCCCACCAAAAAGCTAGAAGTGCCATCCCACCCCAGAACCAAGGTTCCTTCTAACTTTACCTTCCGCCTGCCGAAAGGATAGCAAACCCCAATTTCCTGCTTTGCCATCTCTCGGGTTGGCAAGTCAGCTAATTTCAAGTTCAGCCATTGCCCATTGTACCGCAAGAGCCTACCAAGCGCTTCAAAATCATCAATGGACTTCGCGCTCCACACCGCAATGGATTTTAAGCTACTCGAACTCGCCGAAAAAGACATGTTCAAACTATCGTGGCTAAATGGACCACTTAATTTGAAACTCGATTTCCTCTTCGCCATCACCCCGTTCGTGTTCAATATTACAAACGGCATCCTTGGGCACCAAAACCCGCTCACCAGCAATCTGAATACGAAACTGCTTTCCGGTCTCAAGAGAGTCCGCAAACCTCCTAAGCTTTGCTGCTAGCTGCTTTGGAGTGTAACCTTTTTCAAGATCGCGTTCGGCCCGTTTTTTCCTTTTCGCTGCCATATCTATCTCCTTCAATCAAACTCTTACCCCAAAAACTCATACACAATCAGCGGGTTAGAAAGCAATGTAAACAAGAGTTTCTAAAAGGGTCCTTCGCTCCCTAAACGCCCAGCCTCCGCACCAAGACTCGCTCATTGCTCCCAAGCTAAATATGTCAACCCGCTAAGTGGATGCCAACTTCTTAGATTCTTAAGTTTTGTACTACTAAAGAGATAGTCGTTTCCATGGTTTCCTTGTATAGAACACATCTTGAGCGACCAAGGAGTTGATAGCTTAAAGACTATGCACACAATCGGTCCGCTCGCTCGTACCAACAAATTAGAGTATAAATGCGTTTATTGGATTTTTTCGTTCTCTGTTTTGCTTCTTGCATCGTCATGGCTGCCTCAGTGTCGGCTCAAGCTAATTCCAGCTGGCAGCCCCTAGCCGTTTATTTGGACTGTCAATCCCGAGGAAGAACCAAAATATGTCCTGCCTTTATCCATAGCTTCATCGAGCAAAGTCCCCTACTTCGAAGAAGCCCCCGCGCCGATAGCCACTTAACTTTACAGATCAACGCAACAAGTATTGCCAATACCGACGAGATACTTCTCACCTTTACCTCAACCCAACCCAAGCTTCCGCCCATCTATGAAGTGCGAGCCCGAATTGACACTCGACAAACCGACGATGAAGTACGCAGGGCGGTGGAACCCGCCTTTGTTCGAGGTATAGCCTTCTACCTGGGGCAACATATTCCAGGTTCAGTTGAAATAACGCTTGCTACTCCTAATCAAACCCAGCCCCAAGTCGACGCCCAAAGTCCATGGGGCTTTTTCATCTGGCTTGGCGGTCATGGCAATTGGAGCGAAACCTCGAAAGAAGGAACCTCCTGGGGAGGCATTGGCTTCCACCGTAAAACCTCCAGTACTCGCATCGGAATGAACGTATCAGGCAGCTACGGGCTTTCTCGACGGCCCCCCATCACCGATGCACTCGGCAACGAGATCCCTATGAACTTCGAGTCTCATGGGCTGCACACCAAACTTCTCGCGGCGATGAACCTAGACGAACACTGGTCTACCGGACTCTACCTGCGAGCAGGCCATCAAGATCCCGAAGGCCGCTACCGATGGACTGCTCGAGGGCATACAGGAATAAGTTATGACCTCTTCGCTGCGAATGATCCTCGAGGCAACCGGTTTTCCGTCGCCTATTTGATTGGCTACCAAGGGGACCGCTACAACAACACCAACGATCTCAACGAACTTCGTGCTGATTTCGCGACGCACGCCCTCTTGTCGGAAATTGCAGTGCGCGACGGAAGGCAAACCTACCGGCTCCGAGCGAGTATTGGAGCACAGCTCTTGGAGCCCAACGCAAGGTACGTCATCGATGTGTCACCGGAGTTCCAATTTCAACTTGGCGACCATGTAGACCTCAGCCTTCGGTTTGGCATCACCCAACAGCAGGTTCCCGGAGCCAAGTACATTGCCCCCCAAAACTACGAGCTCCTCGAACGCTCTTCCTATTCAGATCCGCTCAAAATGAACGGCTCTTTCAATCTTAGCATCCACTTCGATCGCTCCAACGGAGAGCGCAACGACCGATGGGAGCTGGTCAATAGGTTAGGAGAATTGGGTAGTCTCTAGTTCGTCACAATATACGACCAACCGGAGGCTAAAAAAATGGATGCTCCCATAGTCAAGCGGTTCAAAACGGGTTAATCAAGCCCAAGATCGGCTACCCATGACCAATATTGCATTCGATTTAACGAAATCTCTACCGAGCGCTCAACACACCGACATAATCGATGTGCGCTCCCCATCTGAGTTCGCGGTGGACCACCTCCCCAGCGCTCAAAATCTCCCCGTGCTAAACGATGAAGAGCGCAAAGAAGTCGGTACCCTGCACAAGACCGATGCTTTCGGAGCTCGCAAACGAGGAGCTGCCCTCATTGCGAGAAATATAGCCAGATTTCTCGATGGACCGTTGCGCACAAAAAACGGAAGTTTTTACCCATTCATTTATTGCTGGCGCGGGGGGCTGCGCTCCAAAAGCTTGGGAACGATTCTCTCTCAAATAGGGTTTAGAGTTTCCGTGCTCGACGGCGGGTACAAACGCTACCGACACCATATTATCGACTACCTTGAGCACCTGGCACCCAAACTCCACCTAAGAATCTTAGCGGGGCTTACGGGTACCTCCAAGACGACCATTTTGCACCGCCTCAAAATGAGAGGAGCACAAATTCTAGATCTTGAAGGATTGGCCCATCACAAAGGTAGCCTCCTAGGCTCCGAACCGGGTAGAACCCAACCAACCCAAAAACTATTTGAATCTAGGTTGGTAGCGGCCCTCACGAAACTGGATCCCAGTCAAGAGATATGGGTTGAATGCGAGAGCAAGAAAATTGGCAGTATCCATACTCCTCCCGCCCTCTTCGGAGCGATGCAAAAGGCCCCAATCACCGAGGTCAGAGCGCCCATTGAGAGTCGCGTCCAATACCTTCTCAGTGATTATAGCTACCTTTGTACCGAACCCGAGCTCTTGAAGGCACAAATTGGTTTTCTTGCCCCCCATCAGAGAAAGTCTCAAATCGTTCATTGGCAGCACCTAATTGAGCACCAAAAGTGGCCGGAATTTGTAAGAGAACTCCTCGAACACCACTACGATCCCAGCTACGCTCGCTCACAACACCGTTGGGCACAATATCGAGACAAAATTTATGAGCTCAAAGACCTCACTCACCCCACACTCGAGCAGTTCGCCGATACCTTGCTTGAAAAAGCAGCTCCAGCCTAGCCAGACACTGCCAAATCGCTTCGACCGCCGGAAAAGGACACACCCGTTTTGGCTCCGGCTCTAAGCCTGACCAGCAAACCACCCCAATGAGGCTTCCCAATGGGTGGGCGATTCCCAGAGATAAATACAACCGTCCCCCAAAGGTTGGGGGGTCTGCATTCCCCCTGGTCCGGCTCCACCAAGCCACACCACCTAAATATTCCAACCCAGGCATTTCTA
>CAXGXL010000192.1:0-6755 GCA_964013555.1 uncultured bacterium | reverse complement strand
CTAGGACGCCCACCAGATTGTCATCTAGACCAACCAAAGGGATAGCGAGCAGTGATTGGGTCTTAAAACCACTTTGTCGATCTACTTCGGAATTAAACCGGGCGTCTTGGTAGCAATCGGTTACGTTGACCACCTTGCGATTCAATGCGCATTCACCAACTATACCTTTGGTGAGAGGGACCCTAATTTCAGCCCGTCCGGTGGCTACTTGAGTTCTTAGTTCGTCGCTTGCCGGGTGAAAAAGAAACACACTGCCTCTTTCGGCGTCAAGGACCTCTAGGGCAGTTTCTACTACTTGTTTCAGAACCGCCTCTAGGGAAAGCGGCATGCTGAGGTTTCGGCTTACTTCCAGGATTTTCCATAGGGAGGTGGTATTCAATTCCTGATGGTTCACGATATGGAGCTCCTCAATTAGGGGGCATCAAGTCCGAACTTTGGCTTCACGGCGTTTGCGCTCGAGTTTCCTTTGGTAGCCTGTTTGCAGAATGTCTACCGCCACCAAGACGACCAGCGAAAAGTAGAAGGTTGTTTTGGAGAGGGGTTCGACAGGGTGCCCAAAAAGTGAGAGCCCAGCTTTGTGACCGCCGTCTCCTAGTAAAACGATTCCAACGATGAGTAGAATGAACATGCCTAGGATTTCGTATTTTCTGTTTTTTTTGATGAATTCAGAGACCCGGTCGGCCAAAAAGAGCATGCCTAACCCTGAGGCTATAATGGCTATCGCCAAAACGGAAAATACTTTTGTGATCGCCAGAGCCGAGAGGATAGAGTCAAACGAAAAAATGAGATTCATAAACACAATGAGGGCGATGACTTGCCCGGTAGATTTAGGGGAGCTGTCTTGGACACCTTCTTCGATGTTCTCGAGGCTAAGCATGTGGTGAATTTCCTTAAGAGCAGTATACATTAAGAAACAGCCACCTAGAATAAAGATGACGCAGGCAAAGTTGATTTCACCGGTGATAACGCCAGTCCAATTCAAACTTAGGAATGGATTTTTAAGAGAGTCGAGTAGGGAAATCATCACAAAAAGAAGAACCACCCGAAGGGCAATAGCAATCAAAATGCCGTTTCGTCTGACCAATGCTTGGGATTCTTTCGGCGCTCGTTGCGACTCGATGGAGATGTAAAGTAGGTTGTCAAAGCCGAGTACTGCTTGCAAGAAGAGAAGCACCGCCAGATTAATAAGGTTTTCTAGTGTAAGAATACTGTCCACGGGTTGGGTCTTTCTTGGGTTGTGTGTGGTCCTCGGTGAGGTAAGTGGTTCGTCGGACGGTTACGTCGGTCTCTTTAATCCAAATTTCTTCATTCGGCGATAGAGCCAGGGTACGGAGATCCCTAGAGCTGAAGAAGAACGAGCTACATCCCATTGGTGCTCGTGGAGGGAGCGTTCAAGGAGTGTTTTTTCTACCGCTTCTAACGTGCGTTTCAAGGATGCACTTGCGTCAGACTCTAGGGTCAAGACAAGGCTCTTTTCGCTATCGGTTATTTCAGCGTTGCTGGTCTCGTTGGAGGATTTTTCGGGCACGGGTTCTGGAAGATCGATTTCATCAGCCTCGATAAGCGAGGTCTCCATAAAGACGAGTGCTTGCTCCACCGTATTGCGTAGTTGCCGGATGTTTCCGGGCCAAATGCAGCGTTGCATTTTTTGAATTGCTTCGGGCGAGAATTGAACATCTTCTTCCGGGGCTAGCTCTGCTAGCAGTTTGTCGAGAAGCAGCGGAAGGTCTTCTACGCGGTTGCGCAGAGGTGGCACTTCCAGGGGGACCGTTGATATTCGGTAGTAGAGGTCTTCTCTGAATCTGCCGGCTTTTACTTCTTTGAGTAAATCGCGATGGGTCGCGCAGATCACTCTGAAGTTGGTTTGAATTGTCTTGGTGGAGCCTAAACGCTGCACACTTTGGCTCTCTAGAACAGAGAGTAACTTCGGTTGCATTTCGATGGGTAGTTCCCCGATTTCGTCTAGGCAAATAGTTCCTTTGTCGGCCTGTTCGAAGTAACCTGCGGTGGCTTGGTGTGCACCGGTAAAGGCTCCTTTTTCGTGCCCGAAAAGTGCAGATTCAATTAATGAAGGGGGCAAAGCCCCGCAGTTAACGGCTACAAAAGGTCCTTCTTTTCGGTTGCTTTGGCGATGTAAAGCCTCTGCGATGGAGGTTTTTCCCGTGCCAGTTTCTCCGGTCAGTAAAACGGAAACATCTCGCTTGCCAAGTCGGTCAAGCATGGTGAATATTTTGCGCATCGCTTGGCTTTTGCCCACCAGCTGGCCGGAAGTGTCGATGTAGGAGATATCTACTTTGCGCTTTTGGTTGGTAGCTTGTAGTTTAAGGGTTGTGTTGCCGATGGTGAGGGTGGAACTGGGGCTCCAAAATGCGTCAAAAACCCGATGCCCATCCAGATAGACTCCGTTGCGGCTGCCTAAATCTCGAACTCGCACCCCCGCTTCGCTTATTCGTAACTCACAATGTTGGTTACTGACGGAGGAATCTTTGACAAGCGGTAGGTCTGACCAGGGATCTCGCCCTAGAAAGACCATATCTCGGTCTAGTTCTAGCGTATCATTTTTATGGGGGCCTCCGGTCACGACTAGGTTTGCACCTTCCACTGTGATTCGTGAACGAACCAAGTTTAGGTTGGACATGGCTTCGGTGGCTTTGACGGGTTGTTTATTCATGACTCGTTGGTTTTCTTGTGTAGGTTCATTGCTATGAGAATAGTACTCAAAACTGAAATGAATGCAAAACGGGATCCGCAAGGAGATTAATGGGGGGCAGCGGGGCTGGGGTCGTGGTGGTGTTTAAGGAGACGCCTCTCGGCCAGATATTGGGTTGGTGCAGATAAAAGTGTAAACATTGTAGAGTTTTAGGGTGCTGGGTGATTCCTTTTCGAAATGCTTATTGGCTGAGTGCATACTGGCGTTTATTGTTTTGCATTCGCTTTTAGTCGCCGTTGTTTTAGGATCTGTCCCGGTTTGAGGAATTTAGAGGTTTTTGGGGATAACTTCACGGGCGATCTACCGGGCTTGCTATGGGAATGAACTAAGGCGTATACGGAAGTAGGTGCCTACAAGCCGTCGTTGATACAGAACCCTAAGAGAGAAAGAGCAACCGTGTGGTGACAATTTCCACAGACGAATCGACCGATGAACTTGTCGGTAGGGTCCTTAACGACGCTTATCGCATTGATAGCTGGATAGCATCTGGTGGAATGGGCGCGGTCTATCGAGGGACGCAGCTGGCGGTAGAGCGAGCGGTGGCGATCAAGATGATGCACGGCTCGCTTAGCTTGGATAGGCCTTCTAAACAGCGTTTTTTTCGTGAGGCCCGACTTTTGGCCGAGTTAAATCACCCGAATGTAATCCAACTCATCGATTTTGGTGAGCTGGATTCCGGGGTGCCTTTTTTGGTGACGGAACTGCTTGAGGGAGTAACGCTTTCTGAGAGTACGCCGGCGCAATGCGGGGTGTCGGTAGAACAAGTCGTGGATTGGTTTTCCCAAATATGCATGGCTGTTCAGGCCGCACATAGAAAAAAATTGATCCACCGCGACCTCAAACCATCCAATATTTTTATTCAGAGTGATGATACTCTTCCTAATCGAGTCAAGGTTTTGGATTTTGGCATCGCCAAGGCAATCCATGGGCATTCGGAGGATGAACAACTCACGAAAACAGGAACCGTGGTAGGAACCCCTGCCTATATCTCACCTGAGCAGCTTTTCGATGCTGGCGAGCCGGATCCCCGTTCTGACGTTTATTCGCTGGGAGCTATTTTGTATTTTTTGGTGGCCGGGCGCGCACCTTATTCGGGTCATTCCTCGCAAGCGATTATCACCAAGCAGCTTACCGAGCCACCGGAATTGATTGACTTTGAATTGTTGCAGAAGTCACCCGAACTGTGGACCGTTATTTCTAAAGCGATGTCAATGGAAGCGGAAAACCGTTACGATTCTCCCGATGCCTTAATGGCGGGCTTGAGGGCGACTCTAGAGACGGCGCCCACTCACGCTTCTTTCGCTTCATCTGCGCGTAATAGGGATAACGATACTTTAATTGCCGGTGCAGGAGGAGCCCTAGGGGCGGCTTCGCCTACGTTGATTTCCAAGAGTTCTATTGGGGCTTCGGAAATATCGAGGGGCGCCCAGAGCATGCTCGGTGCCCCAATAACCTCGCTTTTTGTGAAGCGGTGGGGTGGCCTGATACTTTTGGTTGTAGTGGCAGTCGCTGGGCTCTTCTGGGGGCCTGATGGGGGAGTTCAGGATCCTGCCAGTGGTCAAGCTATTTCAAAGCAGTCTGTTGAGAACGAAGCTAGAACGAGCAAAAGTAAAGAAGTGACCACAGGTGAACCGAGGGTCGGGCTTGCCGAGGTTGTCTCGGAAAATGAAGCGGAGTCAAGCGGTAGACTAGCCCCGGCACTTCAGAAACCGGTAGAGGCTAAAGAGGACAAAAAAGAAAGGTTGGATACGGGGACTAAGAAAGTCACTGCCGCCGGGTTGAGCGAGAAAGAGCCGAAGGCGATTAAAACGGCCAAAGATTTAGGGGAACGGGCTAGGTCTTGTGCAAAGGGCCTAACTCCTGTCGTTAAGGAAAACGGCTTTTATTGCATGAATCCTTCCGGACAAAAGGAAGGTACTGAAATCGCTTGGCGAGCTGATCAATCGAAACGTTTTGAGAGGTCTTTTCGCAACGGCGTCCTAGAAGGGCGTTGGAAGGAGTGGTTTGCCAATGGCCAAGAGCGCGGGGAAGGCGCTTGGCGTAAAGGCAAGAAAGACGGTCAATGGCAGTCATGGTCTTCCACGGGGCAGTTGTCTTTTCAAGGGAGTTATCGCGATGGTGTGAAGGAAGGCTTGTGGTCGGCCTGGCATCAAAATGGCCAGTTGAAAAGGCGGGGACGCTTTGTCTCAGGAAAAGAAGAGGGCATTTGGTCGAGTTGGTATGCTAACGGACAACTTAAGACGAAAGGGGCCTTGAAACGAGGCCAAAAGGAAGGCCTCTGGAAGTCGTGGACACCTGAGGGGGAACTCGTGCGAGAGGTTGAGTACCTCCAAGGCAAAGTTACCAAGTAAGTCTTCTTGTCTTAGAAATGTCCGTCCAGAGTCAGAGTAATCGAACGCCGTGCCATCGGGAGAAAGGCTTGGCCATAGCGAGGGAACTTGTATTTTTGGTCGAGTGCATTGGTTAGTTGAAGCTCGGCTCGCAGGTAACTCGAGAGTTCGGTAGCAAGTTTGATATCAACTGTCTGGTAACCCTCATAAGGGACCTGGTTTGCATCTCCGGTGCGAAAACCATGAACCCAGTGCCCGAGTACAAAACCACTCAGGCGCAATGCGGGGATATTGATTTGCATTGATACGTTACTCTTGACCGTGGGGATGTCTACTAGCTCTTGGCCTTTTTGGTTTTTGGCGGTTGCGAACGAACCATTGAGCCCAATTCGAACAAAGCGAGAGGGCGTGACTAAAGTGTCGAGTTCAATGCCTTGGGCTCTTATGTGACCAGAGGTATTGGAAAACACGTTTTCGTCAGTGGTATCGGAACCGGACGAAAAGCTTTGACGGCTGCTGTCGAGCGCCTTGAATGTTTGGTTGAAGAAGTAGGTAAGGTGAGTGGTGAGTTCAGGTGAAGAATAGGAAAGGCTTCCTTCGTAGGTGTCGATGGTTTCCGGGGCTAGGCTTTGAAGGGTTGTGGAGTCGAAGCCGGCCGCTTGAAGGTTTTCGCGGGCTTCTTTGTTGACGCCGACCTCTTTGATGCCCGGCGCTCGAATGGCATGACCGGCTAGGAGCTTAAAGCTGAGGTTCGAGGATAGTTTTTGAACCAGGGCCACTCGGGGTGAGAGGTGCAGGTAATCGTTGGTATTCGAGGTGCCATGATCTAGCCTAACTCCGCCCGTGAGGTGAAGGCCCTCTAGCCAGGGCAGTACTTCGGTGACTTGGGCATAGGTGGAGTACGTGTCGTAGCGGTCGCTGCGGTTTCGGTAAGCCCGACCCGATTCTACCAAATAATTAAGTGCGTACCTGGAGTCTACCGTGACTCCCCAAAGTACTCTAAATGTATCGCTCCACTGGGACTCTAGCTCGCCCATCCACTCTGCATTGTGGGTGGTTATATCATAGTCATTGAAACTAGGCTCAGGGACAAGAGTCGTCGCGACGTGTCCGCTTTCGATGGATACGTTGCCCTTAAGGTACGAATTCAATCGGAACCTCTCAGAGAGCTGGCGACTGTATTTCAAGTAGGGGACGATGGTATTCCACGATATCTCGTTGTCGGGAGTCGAAAAGTCGGCCCAATATTCCCCGCCCCCGCCGGTAGTATTTAGAGAGGTGAGCCCAAAGGAAAACCCTTGAAGACTGCCTTGAGAGATGTTGTGACTGAGGTTCAAGAAATGACTGGTTTGATGGTCATAGACTTTCCATGAGTCTTGTTTTTCTAGTCCTACAAATTGCAAGGAGGAATTTTTGTCAAAGTACCCAAAGCTAAGTCGGGTATCACCTTCTTTGCTCTTGTAGAAAATATTGGTCATCAGTCGAGATGCTTCATTGAGGTTGGCCAGGGAAAGAGAGGATTCCATATGGAGGCCGTTTTGTGTCGGCTGCTTCGGGACTATGTTGATTACGCCGAAAAATGCGCTAACTCCATAAAGAGCTGAGGCTGGGCCCTTGAGGAACTCAACACTTTCTGCAAAATAAAGTGGAAGTTCTTCTTCAGTATGCGCTTTGTTAGAGCGGGCATGATTTACCGGAATGCCATCAATAAGAAG
>CAXGXL010000191.1:0-6765 GCA_964013555.1 uncultured bacterium | reverse complement strand
TAACCAGTACTTTTTGCGATTGAGAAAGAGGAGGATAGACATACAACTCAGCCCTACCCTTCATTTAACCGAACTTAGCCACAAACCAATAGCGCTCACATCCGTTTGTAGAATATGATTCTCCGTCGCACTTCATCATCTCCTCACCCAGTACTACTCATGTACCTGGGGTAGCATCCAACGAAGTGCTGCCTCCCCCACTAAGACTCTAAAGAACCAACGCTCACCCAACCGCGAATCAAAAGAACAACGAATACATTACCGGGCTATAACAACATCAACGCACACTCCGGCCCAGCATACCCAATCATACCAATAGCACAGCAGAATTATGGATGCATTTCCTCGAAGTCGTTCATGCTCAAACGGAACCAGTGACAATGGAGTGCCAAGACTCTACAGGCCAGACCAGCGCCACCACGCTCCCTGAGCATGTCTCGTGCTCCATAACTCTTCCTGAAAACTGGATCGTCTGCCCTTCTAGAGACGTGCATGCGGGTGGTCGGCCTCGTTCGCGCGCCGATGCCCCCTCTCGTTGGAGCTATTACTGCCTCGGTACCACCGCCTGCCTCCGTGTGAGCTCACTCACAAAACCAGCCCTTCTCGCCGAGGATTTGCCAATAAGCGACAATGAAGTTCCTCTTTTTGAGAACCGACGGGCTTTACTATTGGGTAGACCCACAAGTAACCTAGGCATCAATTCTGTGGGGGAGACTATCGATGGACTCACAAATTCAATCTAACTCACGACTTGCTACCGAAAACCAGTCTCGGACAATCTCAGGGCCGAGCCAAGCACTAACGAAGCCATCGAACCTCACTAGTCACAATAAATCCAAACCTAACACCTCGTCAGACTACCTTCTCAACTCGGTCCATTCTCGCGAAATCCTCGATGAGCTAACGGTCGACAAAATGTTAAAACCAAACCCGAACCGTTTCTATCGCTCCAGCGCTCTACCAGAACCAACCCGGTTTTTGATTCGCCAACCAATAGAGAAGCCCGGTACAACTTATGACGCCAAGAGCAGTATCGAATGGACCGATAGTGCAGGAAACCGAATTTCACTCGAAAAAATCGCAGAGAACGTAGCCAACCATCTCAGCCCTATTGAAGCAGTAGCAAGTCTCTTGTCTCGTAATTCAACCAACGAATCTGGCGCGCCCATAATTGATTATCAAGCCTATGGTAATCTGGCGAATGCACGACCGACAGTACGCGCCGCATGGAGCCGGGGACACGCAGAATGCGATGGGATAATGTCCATAGGAGCTTATATACTCTCTCAAAGTGGTACCGTTCCCGCAGAGCATGTATTTGTAATCCAATCATTTGCCTACGGCGGTTGGCACAACGTGATTGTCTTTCGGGACCCGGCAGATCAAACCTGGAAGGTAATCAATTACGATAAAATAACCGTGCTCAAGAGCGCGAAAAGCCTCGCCGAGGCTACCCGGCAATTCTTCCATGGCAACCATGGAACCACCATCGCCTATCAAGTCAATGACCCGGACAGTCCACCTAAAGCAGTGTATCATATCAAATCGGATCACGTGGCCATTACTGAAGGAGCCACCTCTCAACCTGGTATTCGCGGTGCCATGCGCCCCTCCTATGGCACTCCACGAGGATTCAATGATACCCCAAGCGCGCGCTCTGAACTTGGTCAAATCGGATCACGCAGCGGTGCTCGAATGGGTCTCAATGGGTTTCACCTTTATAGCGCGACCGGCAAGAATAGCCGACTAGACCTGGAAGCGAACATCAATCCTACCTCACATGACCTAGATCGCATCGGCTTTAGCTGGCTGACCACCAATGACCATAAGATTGCAGGTGTCAAGAGTGTTTTTCATCGTCATGCCGGTGAGGAGTCTGGTCTCTCCGGCTTACTGGCAGGGGAGTATTGGAACAATAGCTCAAAAGGATACCTCGGCTTAGTAGCTGGCCTCGATTTCCGCGTTGCAACAAAAGCCGGGGCTTCCGGGGATCCCCTAAATAGCCTAGGCCCTCTACTCTCCTTAAGCGGAGGCCAAACCCATAGTATCCTAAACGTTGCCAATTTTCGTTTAGACGGTTTCTGGAATGCCACCGGCCGTCTCTCCATTCCCATTGTCTTAGGAAATGAAGAACGCGCCACGGTGAAACGAAATAGCAATGGAGTCTCCCCTGGTGGCATCATTGAACCAGGAGGCTTAGTCTCCAATTCCTTCGTCGGTGGAAATACGGGAATTCGTATGGAACTAGGGTTAGGAAACAATCTGACCCTAAGTACGTCACTAATAGGACACGCCGTTCTAACAGATCCAACCCTTGCCCCCTTAGGCAAATTAATTCCCATGAGAGGCTCCGTTGATTCAAGCACAAGTTTTCGATACGCCAGCCCGCAAATGACCAATGAAATAGGTTTCAGCGCCACCCACGGAGCCCTTTATCACCGCGATAGCCGATGGCACGCTTGGAGTACCAATCGGATTCGAGCAGGAAACGAGGTTTCTGTAGAAACAGCCTTGAGTATTGGCGAGTATATAGATGCAGAGTCTTTCGCATCGGCGAAGGTGGCTTTGAACTACCAGCCTAACGAGTCGCTTTCGCTAAGACTGTCCAGTGGTGCAAATGCATCCATCGCCGAAAATGGTTCCACAAGAGTTCTGCCTGAATTTGGTTTCGACCTTTCGTATGACTTTTGAGCCCCTCAAAAAAATAGCCAGCATTCACAAAAAGCACCCGACAATTAGCGTTCTAATCAACGAAACAAAAAGGATCTTGCCGCCCCAGCAGCGCTTATTGAGAACCTGGCGTGACATTGAATCAACATTTCAGCCTCAATCGAGCTACCTCGGACCCGTAATCAGCGTATGCTAATTCACAACCAGCCTCACAACCAATCGGTACATTCCTTAAGAGAATTATTTCACTGGGCAATTTCGGTCTGTGAACCGAACCAGGTCATGGCAAGCACGTCACCATTGCCCCCGTTGCAAATCCAAGAATCGACCGGGGCCCCTGCATCGTTACACACCTGCGCACTGGTGCACTGAATAGAGCAATACCCTTCCAAATCCCGGGGCTGTTTCAAGCAAAATTTTGTGGGTGCATCACAATCGCTGTCCACTCTGCATACAAGTCCCCACCTTTGCTCAACAACCTCTTCTTCAGCAGGTCCAGTCGGTTCGGGTTTCTCCGAAGCTGCCTCGGCTACTGGGGTTGACGCGGTCTCAGCCGCTCTATCACCGCGCCCCCAGAAACTGGCAATCCTGGTAACAAAGAGAGCGCAAGCAAAGGGATAACGATACACAAACGCTTTTATTTTATGGTGTCCATAGTTTAAAGGCAGGGCGCTAGTCTATGAGCATTGAAGTATTAAGTTTTGGGGCTACCTAAACGGCTTTTTCTCAAGACAGAAATACCCCTCTAGAATCGTTGTTTAATAAGCGTAACTTAGGAGTTTGAAGTTTTTGAAACCCGCGAAAATTTCTTGGTTGAAAAAGACCACCAACCCGAGTCATAAACTATTTACCTTAACCTTAGAGATTCAACAAAGTTGGTAACCAATGAGATTCTCCGCAACTCCATCTAAATTAGTACTCCTTCCACTTCTCCTAGGATACTCGGCTTGTCTTCCCTCTATTGCAAACCGAACTCCACTTGGTGAAACCTTTCCGACCGTCGAGGGAGAAAACCTAGCAGGTGAAAAAGCAACACTCCCGCTTCAATGGCGAGGAGAGCCAACTCTGGTTTTTGTCGGCTATAAACGTGCGAGTCAATTCGATATAGACCGCTGGTTACTCGGGGCCGCCCAAGCTGAACTAAAGGTAAATCTCGTAGAACTGCCAACCGTGGGCGGACTCTTCGCAACAACTTTTGAAGATAGACTCAATGAAAGTATGAGACGCGGGATCCCCCAACCTCTTTGGCCGAGCGTTATTACGATCTACGATGAAGCTGATACCATCTACGAATGGCTTGGCACGGAGCGCCCGAACAATGCCCGGACACTCTTGTTAAGCGCCGAAGGCCATGTGCTCTGGTACACTGCCGAGGGATACTCTTCGAACGCAATATTGGAAATCGAAGCTCTACTGAACAAAGTGTCTAAAGCAGATCCCACAAAGGAATCAGTCGAGATACCAGCAGTTTCCGACGACAATACTAATGATTGATTTCGGAGGTGAGATTACCATGGGACTTCCATCCTTGAGCACTTCGAGGAATTAAACCTGCTTCGCTTAATCTCTCCGTCAAAAGTGGCCATAACCGATCTCGATATTCCCTCGCGCACTTCGTCCACGGAAAAACGTGAGTCTTTCTCGCTTTTCGGTCTAAAAAGAACTTGCCATTGAAGTTAGCTGCTTCTTTAGAAATGCATAACCAGACTGCTGTATCTGCTCCTTCCTCTGGGGTTCTGAGAATGCCTTTGAGAGTTTTGTGAAATAAAGGCAACGAGCTCTCGACACCCGGCGTATCTGCCCAACCAGGATGCATTGCATTGACCGTAATATTAGTGTTTCGAAAAAAGTCACATAAGTACTTAAGTAATTCTATTTGTGCTCGCTTCACCTGAGCATAAACAACTACGCCGTCAAATGGCTTAGCCGGCCGCACGAGAAGTTCAAGATTTAACTTCTGAGTGTACATTCCCCCCGAACTGACGAAGACAACCCTACCTCGGCCACTCTGAAGCAGCCCTTCGAGCCGTAGTGTCATCAACAAGGGGCCAAGCAGATGCGTTGCCAGCGTAGTTTCGTGGCCCAGAGCAGTTTCTTCAAATCGGTCCATCAATACCCCTGCATTGTGGACTATTCCATCGATGGAATCGGTTTCTCTTTCCAGCCAGTCACAAAATTTTGCTACATCTTTCAGATCCGCAATATCTACGCATCGAAGTTGTAACCGAGCGTTGGGATACTTCACCAATAACCGAGAATAGACGTCAAAGCTGCGTTCGAAGTTTCTGCACGCCATAATCACGCCCACACCACACTTCAAGAGTTGGTCGGTCGCAGCCAAGCCAATACCTGAATTTGCGCCGGTGACGACAATTGTCTTATCGCCGTTCAACCTCTCTTTAGTAATATCTCTAAATCTTTGAGCTCTGTGTTGGTAACCCAATTTCGAATATGAACCAACAACGGTTACTTCATAAAACCAATCCAGCAGTCGATGTCCAATAGGCACAATTATTCCATTTCGCAGTACAGCTCAAAGAGCAGGTATCAAGGTCTTCTTGGTACCAACTCACTCATATTCACGCTTTTTTCAAGCTCTTTGTACGATAGATCCTGATTAAACCTACGAACTGAGAACCTCCCGCCCCCACGGTAATTGACTTGTTCATTTCAGATGGGTGTTTGAAGAATAAGGTTTCGTAACTCTCTATAAAAAGCCGTGCGCACGATTGGAACTCAAAAAAGAGACCTCTTCTACCTGGTTAATCCTGCGTCAGAAATTCGAAAAAGGAACCTTAATTCAGGCTATTTGCGCTAATTTAGGTTCCGGGTTCACCATTTCCCCTTAACGTTTCTTTATAGCAACACCGCCCCATAAAACACCGATAAGTCAACTAGATTGACGCTCTTTGGAGCTTCGGCCCCCAGGTCACCAGATCGACTTAGCGGGCCTCTCGTTTAGGAAATCCAATGAAATCTCTATTCAGACTCGCTAATCAAAGCCACCAACGAGCAACAAGGTTAGGGCCGCTTCTCACCAAGTCGACCAAACCAAAACCCGGTGCACTCAGCCATAAAGCTCTGCTCCATACCACACCGGAAATCAATGTCTTTGAAAGAACACGCGAATCGAACCTCTATAAGCACCTCTCGCCGTTCATAGTAACCAATAATGGTTTTTTTCCTCGCCGGAAACTGTCTGCTGGTGATCTCGTCCCGGTTCAATGTCCTCGGTTCGACGAATTGACCGAGGACTTAACCCGCTTAAGTCGAATCGAGAAAAACTCTGCCTCCAATGATCCCATCAAAAGGGTTATTAACGAGTACACGAAAAAAGGCTATGCGGTGGTTAGAAGTGATGAGCGGCAGGCCATATCCAAGAAGGTTGATTTGCACCGCACCAAGTTAGTAGGCGAAATTGATTCCTTATTTGCAAATAACCCAACCTCCGTAGTTCCAGAGGAATTCGGTCGTCCTCGATTAGAATCACTTCAATTCAACATTTCTCTTCAAGAAAAAGACTCGAAAGAATTTTTTGAAACCAAATTAGCGCGGGCCCCAGAGCTTCAGAAAGTTGTCTCAACCTGGATAGGGTTTATTGAAGCCAAAGCAAAATACGACAAGAAAGACCTCTCTACGATAACTATTTCCGTTCGAAAAAACAGTTATGAAAACCAGAAAGAGGCTCAGAATATGGGAATAAAAAGTTGGTTGATCCCCCACAATGACAGGGACGTGAAACCTTATGACTATTCTATTTTTGCCCCCATCCAAGTTGCAGGCCTCAAAACCCTCAACAACGTCATCGCGGCCGACGGCCAGGTTCTAGAAACAGCAGGTCCGACCGATATGGTTCTCTTAGATAATCGCCACGTATTTCACGACGCCATCTATCTATTCGACTCAGAAGCTACTAGAGGTGTGAGGCATTTCTTAAACATAAGCGCTTATTAGACCCAAAGGCCCTTATTAGAGCACCCAACACACGAGTCAGTTTCTCCACTAAATCTTTTCCCGAAGTCTTTTGAAACAAAAGGTATTCCACTTCACTCGAATGTTATGAAATATCTTTATCTAGATATGTTTCAAGGTGCG
>CAXGXL010000190.1:0-6775 GCA_964013555.1 uncultured bacterium | reverse complement strand
CTAGGAACGAATCAAAAGGAACCCGTTCCAACCACAACGCTCTTAAGACAAGCCTGGATATCTGCAGCGGATGCTCTAGCCCAAGAGATTGCCAACACCCTGGAAAAAACATGAAAATTCACTACTGCATAGCAGTTCTTTTCGCACTCTTCTCTATAGTCGGATGCTCTGGCCCCAACTACTATCTTGATGAGGGAAAGAGTCCGGATTGGTTAAGACAGACGACCTCAAAGATCGGTGGTGCCAATATCGAAATGCTTGGTACAGCGCCAATAACAACGCAAGTGAAAACCGATTACGAGCTAGCTGTGCGCGAAGCAAAGAATCAAATAGCACAACTTTTCATGAGCCAAGTTATCTCTCGAACGAACGATTGGTCCCTCGTTCTTAGCAAAGAAAACGGAGGCCAAGATCGGCAAGTTCTGCAACAAAACATAGAAATCCGAACGAATGTCAAAGTAGACGACGTTCGAGTACTGCGTAAATGGCGCGATGAAGAAACGCATACCCAATACGTATTGGTCCGAGTTGATCGAGGAGCGTGGGCTCAGAAAATCAGTAGGCGCACCGAGCAAACCTTCAAGCAATTAGAGAACGCGTTCGCAAGAGCCAAAAACAACATCGAGGCGAATCGCCCCATGCAAGGTTACAAATTCCTCCTCAAAGCTTACGAACACGGTAGGCTCTTAGAACCAGATATTGTCGTTCTCGAATTGCTAGACCCTCGGAAGGGCGCCAAAAGTAAACTCAACCAAATACACGAAACCCTTCGAACTCTCAGCCAGACACTTCGCGATGAAGTCGGTTTCTCGATTCAGATTGAATGCCCTGACTCTACTATAGCCTCAGACGCACAAGCTAACTTGAAATCATTCCTCAACCAATACGGATTCACAACAGCCCAGCGCCCTCGAATGATTCGCATTGCCGGCGAAATTGGCCAACGTTTCATAAAAAAAGAAAAAATCGCCAACCGCATTGAACTGGTTCATGCCGCACAAGGCAGTCTTCGCGTCCTCGAAGCTGATGGAAGTGAGGTCCAAGCACTCTCCTTCGTCCTCCCACCAAACGGCTATACGGAGCAAAACAAAAACAAAAGACAAGCCAAAAAGGCAGCTCTCCAACTAGGCGGCGACACAATCGTTTCGAAATTCAGGAGCCTTTTTCGAAAAGCATTTCCAACTAACGAATCGTAGAGCCTAACTAAAAGCTACTGGATGAACGCAAATCTTTTTCGTAGGTGTGACAATAGGTGCCCGCATAGCCAGACTCTAAACGCTCTACATATTTGTCCAAAGAGAATCTTACAGCACTAAATGCGATTTCTTTTCTTGGCAAATCATCAATAGAGAAAAGTTCGACCGCTTGACTTTCAACGCCAGGGGCAAATCGCCCATTTAGAAGCTCGGCAAGAAAAATGAGATAAACCTGTGAAATATGGGGAATACTGTACATCGCATGAAGACCGGTAATTCTAACGTCAGCACATGCTTCCTCGCGAGTTTCTCTGAGTGCCCCAGCTTCGACACACTCGCCTTCTTCCAAAAAGCCCCCTGGGATAGTCCAAAAACCCTTACGAGGTTCGATGGCACGCTTGCACAGCAATATCTTGCCCGACTCAACCGGGATGCATCCCGCAATTATTCGCGGGTTTCTATAGTGAATTCTATGGCACCTGTCACAGACGAATCGAGAATGGGTATCTCCCTTCGGAATGGTATAACTCCCCGGGGAACCACAATCAGAGCAGAATTTCATAGTGTAGGAATACAAATTTTGTGACTGATGAGCCAGTTGAAAATAGGGGTACCTTCATTTGTTTTTAGAGCTCTGGCCATTTCAAATCACAATCACGCGCCGGACCAGCTTTGATTTATCGATCTACTAAAACGCTGACGCCTTGGCCCACGCCAACGCACAAAGTAGCCAATCCAAGATGAATATCACGCCGTCCCATCTCGTGAACAAGAGTCGTTAATATGCGAGCGCCACTGCACCCCAAAGGATGCCCTAAAGCAATTGCCCCGCCATTTACGTTTACAATA
Organism: uncultured bacterium; assembly: GCA_964013555.1. Taxonomy (GTDB): domain Bacteria; phylum Myxococcota; class XYA12-FULL-58-9; order XYA12-FULL-58-9; family JABJBS01; genus CAXGXL01. The sequence continues at coordinate 4,730 of CAXGXL010000190.1, read as the reverse complement.
CCTGGGTCTAGACCTAAGAGGTCTAGCACCGCTAAACTCTGAACCGCAAACGCCTCATTCAACTCGGCCAATTGAATATCGCTCACACTTTTCCCCACACGAGAGAGCAGCTCCTTGGTCGCCGGAACCGGGCCAAGTCCCATAACACGTGGATCTACTCCAGCGCTATTGCCCCCCAGAATACGTGCCATTGGAGTCAAACCCAATTCCTTAGCCCGCTCAGAAGTCATAATTAGTAAAGCAGATGCACCATCATTAAGACTTGATGAATTGCCGGCACTAACGGTACCGCCAGACCGGAATACAGGCCTTAAGGTCGCAAGCTTTTCAAGTGTTGTATCTTGCCTCGGCCCTTCGTCTCTCTCGAAGATCGTCGTGGCCTTTCTCCCCTTGATCGAAACCGGCACTATTTCATCAACAAACCTCCCCGAATCCAAGGCACTAAGTGCCTTTTGGTGGCTTTCATAAGCAAATTGATCTTGCCGCTCTCGAGAAATTCCGTAACGCTCGGCGATATTCTCTGCGGTTTCCCCCATTCCCTCTAAGGGAAAAAGAGCTTCCATTTTGGGGTTCGGAAATCGCCACCCTAGAGTTGTATCGAATATTTGAGGATTTCCCGTACCATAACCCACCGGATTCTTTGCCATCGCGTAGGGTGCTCGAGTCATGCTCTCCACACCACCTGCAACAACCACCTCTCTGTCTCCAACCCAAATAGCACGGACTGCTGCAATGACGGCATCCAGGCCCGAGGCGCACAACCTATTGACGGTGATCGCAGGAATTTCCTGCGGAAAGCCCGCCAGAAGGCTAGCCATTCTGGCTACATTTCGGTTATCTTCTCCAGCTTGGTTGGCACAACCTGCGAAAACCTCATCAACAACGCTGGACTCAATTCCCGCGCGCTCGATGAGAGCCTTAAAGGTTAGGGCCAATAAATCATCGGGACGAAGAGCGGATAATGCTCCGCGGATTCTTCCGATTGGAGTACGGACGGCTTGGACTATGACAGCATCTCGCATGACCTTCATTGCCCTTATATGGGTGGCTACGTCAACGCTTCTTCTCAACTTCCTATGGGGATGCGGAGAAAATACGGCTCCGGCTCCACCAACCGCCTCGACAACCCCGCCCTCTTTGGTTCCCCCTTCCCAGTTAACTGATCCAGTCGAAGTTCTGCGGGTAGTAGACGGTGACACCATTGAAATACAAAAAGAAAACCAAATCTCAAGAGTGCGAATAAAGGGCATTAACGCCCCCGAATTGCAACCAGAACCAGAAGGCTCCCCCGCTGAAGCCTATGCCAACGAGGCTCGCACCTTCATCCTTCGAAACATTGGTCCCCAAGTAGATCTAGAATTTAACAGCGATTGCCCGCAAGACACAGCTTGGGAAACGTGTCGAGATTCCTACGATCGGCTTCTAGCCTACATCAAGACCGCTGATGGAGGCGATATTGGAGCCAAATTACTCTCTCGAGGTCTGGCCAAAGTCTATCGTCGCGCCGGTGGAAGCGTGCCCCCATTCGATCGTGAAAACAACTATTTGGCCCTCGAATCCGAAGCTCAGTCCCAAGAGCTTGGCATTTGGAGTGACTGACGAACCCCAAGATTCGCCCAAAAAAACAAAATGGAAATAGGAGTTCCTTGAAAGCGGTTCTCATCTTGTTGCACATACCGTTGCCAGATATATACCCCCGGTAACAAGCGGGAAATAAGAGCGGGTTTTTGCCTCCATCAGACTTCGCCCCAAAATGACGGGACACACGCAATGCAAAAAAAGTGCCTCATTCTTCAAATAACTGTCGGTACACTATTGTGCCTAGCAGCCTTAGCTTGCCTTCCCCCCCCACCGATACCCCATATTACGAACAAAGATGGGTCCAGCTATGCACCACCGGTCCAAGCTAGCGCGCTCGAAGAATCACAAGCCGAACAACTTGCAATGGAGATAGAGCTACTCAGAGGAAAGGCAGCTACCTCGAAAGAAAATCAACTGCTAGAAAAATACCCCACCACAGCAGCAGCCGGCGATGTCTTTTTCTCCCGGGCTATTAAGGCTCACAAAGCGGGCCGGCTCCCCGAAGCTCTCGACTATTATGCAAGACTTCTTTACTTTCAACCGGACTCCCAAAAAGCCAATCAAGTTCGCCTAGAATACGGCCGCCTTTGCCTTGAGTTGGGTCGCACCCAAGAAGCCTTAGAGACCTTTCGATTCCTTTATGCCAATGCAGAACTCGCCGATGAAATTGACAAACTTGCAGTCCTTTATGCTGATTCCCTTTCCCAAAATGGACACCCAGATCAGGCCTTGGAGCTGCTAGTCGAACGTCGAAACAACGATAACCTAAGCCAAGACCGACGAAATGCAGCAGAGCAATCTGCCAAGCAGATTGTCGTCGACGGTTTGAGCTTTGCTCAATCTCAACGACTCTGGGATAAATATGCCACGAACTCTAAGTGGGAATTTCTTCAGCCCAGTTTGGCCTTTCGTCTAGCAAAACTCTACTACCACATCCGAGACTTTGAGCGCTCAGAGAAGTTGCTCAAGCAAATCGTGGATCAATTCCCTTCAAGTAAATGGTCGGAACCCGCAAGTAACTTCTACAGCCGACTAAAGAATAGATTTCGTCTAAAACCCAATACCATAGGAATTATGCTTCCCCTCTCGGGCCGATATAAAGTTTATGGCGAACGGTCCCTGGCCGCTATTAGAATGGTCTTTGCCAAAAGCCCAGAGCTAAAACTTGTAGTCAAGGACACCCAGGGAGATCCCACCATCGCCGCAAGCCACGTCGAATCGCTAGTATTGGATGAACACGCGATTGCCATCATTGGCCCCCTATCCTCCAAAGCGTCCTTTTCCGCCGCTCTAAAGGCCGAAGAACTCAATATTCCAATGCTTGCACTTTCCCACCGCGATGGCTTACCCCAGATAGGCCCCTATGTCTTCCGAACAGCACTTACCGTCGAAGCGCAAGCGCGAGCCCTGGCTAAGACAGCGTTCGAAACCCTAGGAATGACCCGATTTGCGATCCTCTACCCCCGAAGTCGCTACGGCTCGCAATTCACGAGCATTTTTTGGGATGAAGTTAATCGTCGACAGGGGGAGATTCGTGGAATTGAAGCCTATGAACACGACCAAACCACCTTCTCCAAACCCGTCAGAAAACTAGTTGGAAGATGGTATAGGAACTCGCGACCAGACTACCATGCGCGCAAGAACAAAATCTTAGAACGCAAGTTGCCCCCACATCGGACTGCTGCCGCTTTGGAAAAAATGCAAAAAAACCTGCCCCCCCTCGTGGATTTTGACGCCATTGTTATACCCGACTCTGGTCGCAATATCGGTCTCATTGCTCCAGCTCTCGCGTTTGAAGACATTGTAATGACCAAAGATCCGAAGACTCTGCAGAAAATAAAAAAAGCGACCGGTTACGAGGAAATTCACCCCGTCACACTCCTTGGAGCTAGCACTTGGAATAGCCCTCGTATTCTAAGAAGCTGCGATCGCTATTGCGAGAATGCAATCTTCGTTGACGGTTATTACGCGGATAACCCCAATCCTCTGGTACGTGACTTTGTCTCGTCGTTTAAAGAAGTAACCGGAGCATCCCCCAACTTAGTTGATGCACAAGCATTCGACACCGCCGGCATGTTGCGGTGGGTTCTCGAAGGCTCGAAGCCCGCAACTCGAGAAGCACTGCAAGAAAACCTATTAAAAGCTTCATATTTCAACGGGGTCACCGGTAAATTCCGGTTTGCGAAAAACGGTGAAGCCGACAAAGAACTCTTTACGCTCACAATCAGTGACAAAGCGATTCAACTCTATAAGAAACCAGCAGACACCCCACAAGAAGGCTAAAAGCTCGGAACTGAGGGCTTTACCATGGACAACTCCAACGCAAATGTTCCGAGTACGACTGCCTCCCGACTCGAACTCCGCCCACCCCAAAATAGTGCGAATGGTTTTGCTCCCAAGCCCGCTGCCCCCCAACGCTTATGGCTGCACATTCTCTTGTTCACCCTAACTTTCGTTAGCGCCACCCTCCCTTTCTCAACCCCCATGCCAGGTGAGGGACCCCTCGATGCACTGCTCTTAGGCCCCCTGCGAGACCCGACTCGTCTAATTGCCGGCCTGCGTTTTTCAGTCCCATTACTCGCGATTTTACTCGCCCATGAAATGGGTCACTACATCACAGCGAAACTCTACGGAGTTAATCAAAGTTTACCTTTTTTCATTCCTGCTCCGGGCACCTACTTTGGAACTATGGGAGCCGTCATAGTAATGCGCTCCCAGCCACCAAGCCGCCCTGCTCTGTTGAACGTTGCAGTAATGGGCCCTTACGCGGGCGTCCTGCTTGCAATCCCTGCTGCAGCGTGGGGTTTAGCCAACTCCACACCCATTGATCCGGAAACCCTTACCGGGACTTCCATTGTCTTTGGCTCATCCTTACTTTTCCAATTCTTAGAGACAACGTGTAGCCCGAATGGAACCGATGTTTTACTCCATCCAGTGGGTCTTGCCGGTTGGGTTGGTCTCTTTATTACCTCGCTCAACCTGATCCCCGCTGGACAGCTGGATGGCGGGCATATTGCGTACGCCATCTTTGGGAAATTTCATAAGCACTGCAGCCGAGCGATTGTTATCTTGCTACTTTGCCTTGGCCTATTCTTGGGTGGAGAAGGATCTATCTGGTTGGTTTGGGCACTGCTCTTGTCTTTTTTCGG
>CAXGXL010000189.1:0-6794 GCA_964013555.1 uncultured bacterium | reverse complement strand
CTACTCCGATTTTATCGGCCTCAGCTTCTTGAGAGCGGCTGTAACTGTTAACCGAGGCAATAGTTAATAGCTCTTTTGCCATTGCTAAGACACCAGTAGCGTCGCCCAAGAGCAATTGAATGCTGGCAACGACTCCAAGAGATTGGGCCATTCTTTCTATGCCATGACGTAGGGTAACGTGGGCAACTTCATGGGCCAAAACCCCTGCAACTTCTTCGGCAGAGTTCGCTTTGGCGATTAACCCGCTAAAAATAACGATTTGCCCCCCCGGTAATGCAAAAGCGTTTATTTGTGGATTCCTGATGATTTTGTATTGAAGCTTAAGGGGCTCGTTTTGGGGAACGAGCCGGTCAAAGATGGTGGCTATAGACTTCTTAACTTGGGGACTCTCGATTTCGGGCCCTCCCAGATCCATATTCTCAATTGCAAATTCGCCAAGTGCTTGGTCGACCTTGTAAGGAATCAGTTCGGTGGAGTTGCTGCTTACGGTGCCAATGAGTTGATAAAGCACGGCGATGAAAACCACCAGGCCCACTGCGGCTGCTAGTACCAAATTTCGATAGTTCTTTTGTCTAGTGCGGGTTTGTTGGATAACTGATTTCAGTTGCTGAATTATCGTCGGCGGTGCGAGGAATTCTATAGCCTTAGGGAAATCAGGGTCTTCAGAGTAAAAGGTAAGATCCTCTGAAGAATGTCGACAAAAGAGCATTTTGTCTTTTTGACCTCCTAATTCGAAGAGCATCTCACCAAACGGAATCTCAAATAGTTGGCCTTGTGCGGTTTGGGCTTTAATGCCGTGGGACTCTAAACGTAGTTCTGCCCCCGCACGGCCAGTGGGAAGAGATTTTGAAAAGCATCCTCCGTTAAATTCTTTTTTGTACATGCTCCTGATCCTTTGCTTCCCGTCAGCCACTATGTCTTGCAATCTTCCAACAAGAGGCCGGTCTTTGGGTAGCTCCTCTTGGGTGCCGGGTTCTTGTAAACTCTTCGGGATAAAAATATCAAGATGTAGTCCTCGAAGAACTCCGTTTCAATAGAGGTTTGTTTGGTTTACTGATTGAACAGGACGGTTTTATTCAGCTAGTTTGGGGTAGTTTTTTTACGGGTAGCTCCTTTCCGCCATGCTCAAGTCCCTTGGGAAAGTACGCGCCACAATAGTGCTTTTGGTTGTGGCTAAAGCACTGAAATGCAGTGGGAGCGAATCTGCCCCACTGTAGATGGTGTTGGGAGACCGATTTATTGTTGTGGTCGCAGCAGCCAATAGGATTACAGAAGTCATTTTATAAGGAAATCGGGTGATTCTCTTCACTGGCGGTCACCTAGGACGGTTCTTTTTCAGCCGACTCTAGTCTGAGGGGGGAGAGACGGTGAAAGTGTTAGGCTAGTCATCTTCTGAGTATGTATATTTTTTCTCAGAGACGAACAAAAGGCTTTCTTCTGGTTCGAAAAATATGAGTTCAAAAGAGCAGTCTTGGTACCCAAAGGAGCTCATTAGGATGCCCTTTGTTGTTGTCGCTATTTCTTGTAGGCTTTTAGACGTCATCTTTGAAGCGATTTGGACTGGCACCGGGAAGTCCACTTTGGAGCGTTGAATCAGATATAATAACTTCTTACCGAGTCTCATAACCATAGCATCATGGGCATAACTCCAATCGCCGGTTCCCGGATTGAGTCTAAAGGTGTCCTTAACAATATCTCTGCCGGAAATTCCCAGGTTGGTCATTTTTTGTAGAACGAGAAAATCTTTGTCCCGTTCAAATTCAGCGAGAGAAACACCATTGGATTTTAAGTGAAGGCTCAAATGCTGAATCCAGGCGAGAAGATGCAGGACCCCATGAATATGTATCATCGGTGTGGGCTCAGTGGTGTATTGATAGACTTTGTATTCACCGGGGGCCAAGGCTTTCTTTTCTGCACCACTTGAGGCGATTTTACGCCTTGCTTCGAGCCAATCGTCGGGGGGGGCATCGCCGGAGGAAACCCACTGTTGAAGTTTTATCGCTGTGCAGGCAACTTCCTTGGAGGCGGATTCGGCAATGGAGAAAAAGCCCGGTCCAAACGGAAAATTGGTAGGTTTACCGGCTGCGTTTCGGAATACGAATGTGGTTCCGTGAAAAACATTCACCCCTCTGGGAACTGTTATTAGTTCAACAATTTGGCGCGAACGATGTGGCCCGGCGCTGGGGGCCACAAATTCAACCCCTGCCGCTTTGGAGGGTTTCGAACCTTCTGTGCTACCTTTGTGCTTACTCGCGAAGAGAGCTCCGCTATAGGAAAATAGAAACGCTATGAGTAAGCTTGGCGTGACAAGTCTTAGGCGCATACGAATCTCCTTTAGTGATGCTTCTTAGTGGATACTAGTATTTTCAAATAGGCAGGGGCAATCTTGTTGGTTTGCGGAGGGAGAGAGCCGTGGCGTGGGCAATCGCCTGGATTTGGTTGCGACTAGGCGGGAGCAGGGCCGAAGGAGGCTTTTGAGGGGATACTATGACGCGTTGCGTAGTTTTATTGGGGCTGTTGAAGTACTTGTGAAAGCGAAGCTGGGAAAGGAGTGGCAAATGGAAGTTGGTTAGTACTTGCGGGAGTCAAGAAGAGCTAAGTGGTTGAATATTAAGGTACCAATTCAAGATGAGATTGACCTCTTGTATTCGTAGAGTAGCAACACGTCAGGTTAGCGGACGATACTTCTTTAAACGCAAGAGTGAGATATTTTGATGAGAACTTCTACGTTTCCAATTGGCATTTCCGTAGTACCGGGAAGGGCGGGTGCTTCGGTTGGCATAAATCCGACCAGCGAATCTTCTGCGCGCCTTGGGGATACTGCAGCCACTATGGGGCGAGTGGAAGAAGGTGAGGTGCGTTTTTCATATAGTGCATCGACTCTCAAGCGGGCTGAATCCTTGGCCGCGCTTCTCGAGAGTACCGGTAACCGTTCGGAGAGGAGAGAAACGTTGCGAAATATGCTCTCCCGTCCCGACTTTGTTGCCATCCAACAATGCTATGAAGAAAGGTATTCACCGTGTTTGCGTGCTCGCGTAGTTGAATCATTGGGAGATAGCAAAAGTGTCGAATTTCTCGAGAAACTGGATAGTGTGTGGAGTGACCATCTAGGCTCGGATGTTCACATGTATGCGCGAAAGAGCCTGAAGCTTACTCATGCCCAAAAGATCCATCCATACGATCTGTTGACCAAGAGTTTGGATTTGCGAACCTCAAAAATGAAACTCTATGCTGGTTCGTCTTATTTTCATGACGGTTTGCTACCTGCTATACGCCAAGCAAAGACCTCCATCAATATCATGTTCAACGAGTGTCTTGGGGAAGTGTATCTAAAAGCTCTGGCCAATGCCCTCAAGAAGAAAATCGACGAAGGGGTTGAAGTAAGGATAATGATCTGTACTTTTGGTAGTAACCAAAAACCGGGCGTTAAACTGGGAAATTGGTTTCTTTCTAAGCCAAGTAGTGAATTTGCTACCTTTGATGAGCTGATTGCCCATGGAGCGAAGGTGTCTCGGGTTAACCCAACAACAGTTTCCAATGGGTTACTTCAATTTCAGATCATGCATTCTAAGTATGTGGGAATTGATGGAAAGCATTTTTTTACGGGTGGAGGGACCATTACCGATGGTTCGTTTGCATCTAAGGAGTTTCTCGATAAAGTTGAATCGGGTACTGCGTCTCTAGATGAATATGGTGTACCTATTTGGGATGAGAGTGACACACCCTCTACTCGAGATCTTTTAGTCGATATCCTAGGAGGTGATGCAGTTGCCTTAGAGGAAAGCGTTTTCTATCGATTATGGCAGCATTATAACCCTATCGATATGAAGTGTCCCGGAAACAAGCCTGAGGCAATAAGAGAGTTATTTCCAACTCTATTTGATGAGTCTAGTAGAGATGCGCGGATAAATTTGAAGTTGATTAATACGACGCCAGGTTATGGCAACGATGCGCAGTCGGAGATGGTCTCTCTTATTCGGAACGCAAAAAACAAGGTGGTGCTGGCGGCTCCATACATCAATCTCAAAGAAGTTATGTCTTCTCTCGAAGAAGCTGCTTCGAGGGGGGTTAGTGTTTCTATCCTTGTATCTGACTCAACTCCGTTGTTGCATGACAAGGTTTATAAATCTGCTTTCGCTAGAGACACGATAAAATTAGCCAAATATCCGAATGTTCAAATTAAGGCTTATACTGGGTGTCGTGATAAAGAGGGACAAGGGTATATTCACAGTAAATATTTACTTACGGATTTTGAGGTAGAGGCGGTGGAGCAAAGTGAACCAGCGAAACTTTATATTACTACGGGCAATCCGGAGACTACGATTAGTGGCACTAAGGATGGAGGCCGGTCCTTCGATATCTCTTTTGTGACAGATATAAGTGTCGCATCCGAGTTTCGCGAGGAAGTTCGTAAGATGGTAAACGAGGACTTTTCCGCTGACAAGTCGGTCGCATTTTCAAGAAATGGCAAGCCGCATCAAAAAGGTTTCACTAACTTTTTTGCTCGGGCGATTTTGAGTATGGTATCGGCGAGCTAGACCTTGACGGCTCGATGTTTACGGGGGTTTGAAATAGAGCAGCAATCAGGCTTAATGTCTTAGAAGCAAGTTGTTGCGAAGCTGGTGCTTACTAGGTAAAGACGAGCTTTCTACTCACTTTTTTTGAGCCGAGAGAATCATTCGCGAGAATTGTCATCAATCCACACAGAATTACTTTTGACTTTAGGCAACCAGCGTATCGGGTTGCTCTCCTAAGAGTCTCTGATGCATGTGGGGGTCGTCTACACCTTCTATTGTTCTTACCGGGCTCTCAAGATCGTCTATATCGGTGCCTTCCAATGGGCTTTGATTCTCGATTTCAGGAGGGAGACCAGGGGCTTGTTGAGTAGGCTCTGGATAGCATTCCAATGCTGAACGAGATATGAGCGCCAGCTCAGTGCTTAGATCCAATCGACCGGTTGCCGGAAGTCCATTGTCTTCTTGAAATTGTCTTAGTGCAGCTTGTGTGCAGCGTCCGGCAATTCCATCAGCTCCCCATCGGCCCAAATCGTAACCTAAATCAATCAGTTGTTGTTGAATACTCTGAACTTCTGAGCGAAGAGCATCACGGGTAGCTGCATCCACTCTGCCAGTCGGGCGCAGGTGAGCAACGTCACTTCCGGCGTGAATTTCGTTGTGACGCGCCTGATAGATTGCCGCGGCTGCGCGGGTTTTGGGGCCTTGAATTCCGTCGGTGGCCAAGGGGTCCAGGTTGGTATCGCTGCTAAGTTGGCTAGGGCTTCCCCCGACCAGAAAGTTGAGGTTCATTTGGTCTCGTTTGATTTCTATATTTCGTCGGGGCCTCTGAGCGCAGATTGACCTGACACCCGTTGTTTGTTGTGGCGCGGGTGGTACCGAGGAGCCGGGGCTCGGGGGGACGTGCGTATTTTGGAATGGGACCGATTCACGGCATACCAAGTCACGGGTAGGGGTTGGGCGGCAGGTGCCAGAATCGGTGTCGTAGATTCCTCCGAGGGGTGCTCTTGCCTGGTGGGGGCTTTGGATTTCAGGCTGCGGAGTGGACGGGGATTGGGAAGCCGAGGTTCTTGGCTGCTGGCTCATGGGTGTGGTTTCTAGCATGCAAGCATTGGAAGGAAGGCTTTGGTTAAGTTCAAGGGTCATTTTAGTATCCTTCAGGGTAAGGTTTTTGTGCGGTTCGACCGCAGGGAGAGTTACACCCCAAAGCTTGAGAGTGGATGCACAATTAGGGGCGTTTGTGGCTTCGGTGTGAGGTGTATCACGGCGATTGTACATATTGGATTAGAGCCGAAAAGTAATCGAAATTCCTCAAGCGATGCGCAGCGAGATTTACCCGCAGGCGTTATGAGCCTTGCTCTCGGCCATTGCACCTCGATGCAACTTTTGAAATAGTTTGCTCTTGGCTTTTGCGTCATCGATATCTTTGGGGAGAAGGTGCAACAACAATGAACCGATACCGATCTTATGACAAGCAGGTGCGGTCTTGGTGCAGAATGGGGACTTTGGGGGTTATTGTTGCGGCTCCTTTGGCTATGGGAGGGGCACATCTGGCGGTAAATATTGCCTTAAGTGGGATTGCGGTTGTGCTCTTGTTTTTTCTTCTTTGTTCGGTGAATTCCCGAAAAAGATTGTATCTTGATTTTCCGGTTGTCCTTATCGGGGTTCCGTTATTGCTTTCGCTTTTTCAGGTTCTACCACTGCCTCCTTCTCTCGTTGAGCTTTTATCGCCTCAAGCGCATGCTATTTGGAAGAATGCCTTAGGAAGTCGGCTTACCACGGCTACTCTTAGCGTCGCGCCTGCGGACACATATCATGAGCTCATAAAGCTCGTGGGCTACTTCTGTGTAGCAATTTTAGTGGGAAATTTGGCTAGACGTTCAAAGAGAAGGTGCGAGATTCAAGAGACGCTTGCATGGGGGGGGGCACTGGTTGCGCTCATCGGTTTTGCACATATGGTATTGGGCTTGAGTCAGCCTTTCGGGCTCTTTGGACGCGATGATTTGCTTTTTCCTTCAACGTTGATCAACCCAAATCACCTTGCTGGCTTTCTCGGTTTTACATCTTTTATTGCGGTGGGCTTGGCGATTGAGAAAAGAGGGCTGCATCGATGGCGCCTTGTTGCCATTGCGGTTATGGGGGGGAGTGGTGTTTTTCTTAGTCTATCACGGGCTGGCATAATCGCCTATTGCATTGTCGGAGTAATTTTTTCTCTGGTTTGGAGTCTTCGGGCTCCTAAAGCAACCGTTCACTTCGGCGTTTCGGTGGTTACCATGATAG
>CAXGXL010000188.1:0-6813 GCA_964013555.1 uncultured bacterium | reverse complement strand
CTCCTTGGTGGGGACTCGTTTTTTACCAGGCATCGCTCCCTATCGGATGATCATCAGAAGCTTGCAATACCATATGCTTTTTCTGGTGGTGGTCTTTATGGGGTTTTGGCTTTTTGAGGTAGTTGGGGAAGTGGAGCTCCATTTCATGCAATATATCTCCGTAGGGGGTGTGATGTGCCTGTTTTATTTGTTGGAACTCTCTTTGGCAGAGCATGTCGAATTTGTTTGGGCGTATGGAGGTTCGGCCTTTATTGTGTGTCTTTTGTTTGGCGGGTACGTTAAATCGATTCTCAAGTCTGGGGGGCCTACTACTTTGATGGTAGGCGTGTTGATATTGCTTTATGGGTTCTTATACATGGATCTAAGTGATCAGGACTTTACTTTATTGATAGGAGCAATAGGGGGATTGTTCTTGCTTGGAATCGGCATGTTTTTGACCCGCAATCTCGATTGGGCTGGGCGGTGGTATCGCTAGGAATAAAGCAATTTGAAAGATCAGTAATGAGCTCTGGGGACCGCCGTGATTGACTCAAATTAGCCTTCATTTATTTGGAGGGAATTCGAATGGGGAACTTTTCTTCTTCCGTTTTGCTCTCGCCTAGGTCTACGTCAGGGTGGTCTTTGGAATTGCTCTTTTCCAATGAAAAAGACAATGGTGTTCGAATATGTTATCCGCGAAATCCGAAATAGTTATTGGTAGAAGTAAGGTGTTGTTGCTACCGGGGTTTTTTCTCGGTAATGCTTGGTTCGTTGAATCCATTTTTTGGTCATGAGGAGAGAAGTCATGAGGCGGTTGAGGCGTCTGGTTATTTCTTGGATGGTTGTTTTTTATTCTGGATGTTCTTACGGGCCGTTGGAACCACAAATGATATCTCGCTTGAATGACGATGCAGTTAATACTCTCCTTAGCGAGGACTACGAGGCGATTTTACGGCGTTACCCCACTTGGGCAAGCATGCGTGGAGAACGACGATTTGATGCTCTTCTTGCAGACAATACTCCAGAAGGGATTTTGAAGGATTTAAATGGTATTCGTGATCGCTTAGAGCGTGCTAGGGTTATTAGAAAAACCGAACTGAGTTCTGGGGCGCAGACCAATTTGGAGCTTTTGATTTGGGAACTTGAGGAAGAGCTTGTTGCTGCGCAGTTTCATCCTGAATGGATGCCAATCACCCAAATGGGAGGGCCCCACACAAATTTATCGCAATTACCCACTCGGATAAGGTTTACTAGTGAGCAACATTTACGAGACTATCTTTTGCGTTTGCGAGAAATTCCGGGATACTTAGGGCAGACGTTACGTAATCTCCAAATGGGACTGAAAGAAGGCTATGTACCTCCTAGAGTAGTTATGAAAGGGGTGATGGACCAAATGGAGTCTCAAACGAAGTTATCCTTTTTAAGTGCTCCTTCGTCACATCCTCTCTATCAACCGTTCGCGAACCGAGACAATGACGACAATATGGCTACTCAAGCCCGCCTGGTGATTAGAGACGAAATTATCCCCGCGTTTCAACGACTCTCTAGCTACCTAAAGACAACGTATATCCCGGCTTGCCGGGACACCATTGCTGCCAAAGACGGTCCTGGTGGCCTCGAATTCTACCAGTTTCGTCTTAAGCACTATACGACGCTTTCATTGACCCCCGAAGCAATTCACAATGTCGGTTTGAAAGAGGTTGGGCGAATTCGAAAAGAGATGATGGCAGCAATAAAACGTTCTGATTTTGACGCCGATAAAAAAAATCCAGATGAAAAAATCTTCGATGCTTTTGTTGATTTTCTGCGGACCGATCCCCGATTTTACTACACTTCGGTTGATGATATGTTGCGCGATTATTCGCATATCGCAAAGAGTATGGATGCAGAGCTCCCGAAACTCTTTGGCAAATTACCGCGCCTGCCCTACGGAATAAAGCCGATGCCTGAATATATTGCTCAGAGTGCGCCTACTGCTTATTACTATGAAGGATCGCCCAAGAACGGTAAGGCTGGAACCTTTATTGTTAATACAACTCATTTGAACCATCGACCTAAGTACGAGATGAAAGCACTTACGTACCATGAGGCGATGCCTGGTCATCATTTGCAGATTGCATTGAGTCAAGAGTTAGCAGAGTCGGGTTTGCATTTGTGGCGTGAGTTGATTGGATATACTGTTTTTGTCGAAGGGTGGGGATTGTATTCTGAGAGACTGGGATTGGAGGTTGGTGGCAAGCCTGATGATACCTATGGTTTTTATCAAGATCCTTATGATGACTTTGGCCGCTTAAGTTTCGAAATGTGGCGTGCATTGCGGTTGGTGGTTGATACTGGATTGCATGCATTTGATTGGAGTCGAGAAAAAGCCATTGAGTACATGCTGGCAAACAGTGCGTTGACTCGCAAGAATGTGGAAAATGAAGTGGACCGATATATTGCATGGCCAGGGCAAGCTGTTGCTTATAAGATTGGTGAATTGAAAATTCGGCAATTGCGCGAGACTGCAGAAAAAGAACTCGGAGAAGATTTCGATGTTCGTGGATTTCACGATATCGTGTTGGCAAAAGGTGCTGTTCCTTTAGAGATTTTAATCCGGCAAGTGCACGACTGGATTGTGGAGAAAAAGAAGTAATACAAAGTCTTCAGTCTTCTTCAAGTTGAGCTAGAAAACGACTGTCTATCTTATTTTTGACGGTACGGCGATCGAGCTTCAAGTGCCTAGCTGTTGCTTCATAGCTCTTGAGGTTGTGGTAGACCAGTGTGCAGTACTTTTCCAAGAGTTCATCGGCCGTAAGTTGGGCTGAATCTACTTGATAGCCAAGGTTGGTAGGGCTGGTGTTTTTCTGCGCTTGGGTTGGGTAATACTCTTTGTGGATCATGATGTTGCGGATACATTGTTCCAACTCCCTAATGTTGCCTGGCCAGGAGTATTCTTTGGGCAGTCGCTTGCGAATCCAGTGTTCTGTCTCCTGGGCCAACTCTTGGGCTTCCTGGGGGCCGGCTATTTTGTTGGTCAAAAAGAGTGTTAGTTGCAAGAGGGTATCTTTATCGTTCTTGATTTGGGAATAGAGTGAGGGGGTCTTAATTTTATCGGCACATAATCGATAATAAAAATCCTCTCTAAAGCGCTCTGCTTGCATTTCATCGGCAAGATTTCGGTTGGTGGCCGCCACGATTTTTCCCTGAAATTGGAGAATTTTGGTATCGCCCAATCTTTGAAATTGCCTGGTTTGTAGAATTCGTAATAGTTTTACTTGAATGTCTTCACTGGCCTCTCCTATTTCATCCAAGAAGACGGTTCCGAGGTTTCCGCAGACTTCGAAATAACCGCTGCGGTCTTGTAGGGCTCCGGTAAAAGAGCCTTTTTTGTGCCCGAATAACTCGGATTCGATTAGTTGCGAGGAGAGGGCGGCAAGATTGATAGGGAAGAAACCTTTGGTAAAGTCTTCAGAGAAGGCTCGGCGCTCAGAGGAAAATGGAATGTAGCGTGAATATCCAATAGCGCGCGCAACTAGCTCTTTCCCGCTGCCTGAGGGGCCGGTGATAAGGGTCGGAACTTCGCCCATTCGTGCGTAGAGACTCCGGTAATATCGGCGCATATCGTGAGTGAAAATAGATTGCCAAATAGTTTCTCTTAAGCGAGAGCTTTCCTGTGAGTTGCCTACAATATAATAAAAGATATAAGCTACTGCGCGCCCCAATTGAAAAAAGCAGGCAAAGAGGTGAGCGAGGTCGATTTCATTGAATTTCGAGTTAGGGATGGCGTAGAGGTAGTTGGCGTCAGCTTCGAATTCTTCAAAGAAGTCTATTTGTTGGATCGAAGCTGCAATTCCTTCCATATCGTTGCCGATCATGCGGGCGAAGTGACGTCGATACCGGTGAAAGAGGACAAAGCCGACCAGGTTCTGGTAGATTACGAGGTCTTGCTTTGCGGGCTGACTCTTTAGTTGACGAAGTCGCTCTCGTATTTGATAGACCATCGGTCTGGCAATGAGTTTGAGTTTATTGACGTTCTGGTTTTCTGCCTCAAGGTCGGGGCGAAGGCTCCAAGCGTACCCGAGCCCTGAGAAGCTCTCGCCTAGTACAGCTTTTTCTACTCTGATCCGGTCGGGACCAAATGGATTCGTGAACGCCAGATCTCCCAGACCTTTGGCGACTTCGAGCTCACGTTCGGAATAAATAGGCATCGCTCCCCCTAGTTCTAGATTGTACATCTTTGGTATGCTTAGGGTCAAAGAATGAACATATCTCTGAAAAAGAAGCTGGTAACTCAACTTCGTTGAAGTCGCCGTTTGCCTGAGACTTGAGCTAGTTACCCTTGGACCAAAGGGCGCCGCTGACCGTCCAGAAGCGATGCGAGTTTTTTCCATGCATCGTCGGCGCTTATATTATTCAAGCACCGCATATGAGTTTTGGGGCATTTGTTTCGGCCGTAGAAGTGGCAGGGCGAACAGTTTTCGTTGGTGAATAGAAGGCCGTGCCCGTTAAAGTGGAATTGCTGTGGTGCAGTCGAGCCGAAAAAGGCCAGGGTGGGTACTCCTAGTCCACGGGAGATGTGCATAGGGCCGCTATCGTTGGCAAGGAAGGCTTGGCAGAGGCTTATAACACCGCCAAGTAGGTTAAAGGGGACTCGACCAATAAGGTTAATGGATTGAGGACATGATTTTTGGATCGCGGTCGCTAGGGGCATTTCGTCTGGGCTTCCCGTAATGATAGCCTGAAAGCCTTCGGCATGGGCGCGCCGGACGACTTCTCCGAAACGGTCTGCCGGCCACCGCTTTGTATTCCATTTGGCCCCCGGAGAAACTCCAATGAGCGGTTTTCTAAGGTCGATCCCAGAGTCTTCCAGCAGCGCTCGGGCGTTTTTCGTTTCGTTTGGGCTGAGGTAGTATTGGAGGTGTCCTTGGGGGAGTTGCGAGCCCACTAAATTCTCGATTGCCCGGTGGTAGCGCTCTGCGATGGTCATTGCAGGTTGGTAAGTTTTTAGCATCCATCGAACGGTTATATTTGATAGAAAGGGGCGTTTTCGCCAGACTACGGTAGGGATCGATGGCAGACTCCATCGCAGAAGTTTAGTCCGCTGAGAATTATGAAGGTCCACAATCGCTTCAATTTCGAGCTCGAGTAATTTATTGCGAATCGTAGTTACCGAGTCCTTTTTCGTCCAAAGGATGACCTGTTTAAGATTTGGATTTGAGCTAATGAGGGGCTCGTAGGCTGCTTTTGTAAGAAAGATAAGCTCGCTGTGGGGCCAAGCTTTTTTTAGGCTTTCAAGGGCTGGACTTGTTAAGACAATATCTCCGGCTGAACTCAACCGAAAAAGAGCAATGCGTTTCGGCCCTGATAATGGACTATTCTTTTGTGTCACCGTCGGGCCAATCTCATTTTTGCAGAAAATTCGCAAGGCTCGGGCCGAGAATAGACCCTTTGCCTGCACAGGTGTTCAGTTTCGGGTGATGCCAATTGAGCTTGCTTACTTGGGATTGAGGAGGTATGCGTTTTGACAATGGCGGTGGAGGAATAAGCGCAGGAGTCAAGATGCGTCGTCGAATGTTTCAAGCCAAGATACACCGAGCTACGGTGACCCAGGCAGACTTGCATTATGAGGGTAGTGTTACCATCGATAGAACTTTGCTCGAGGCATCTGGAATTCTTCCATATCAGCATATCCATATCTGGAATATTACCCGTGGGACGCGTTTGGAGACCTATGTGATTGAGGGCGAGAGAGATTCTGGTGAAATCTGCATAAACGGGGCAGCAGCTCATCTTCACCAACCGGGGGATTTGGTCATTCTAGCTACCTTTGTAGATTTAGAAGAACAAGAGGCCCGAGGCCATCTTCCTCGTGTGGTTCGGGTTGATGAGAATAATCGTATTATTGGGCTCGAACCGGAGCAAGCAGGTCCCAAGCCGCCGTTAGAGATATCCAAAGCGTCGTAGATTTCAAGCACCTCTCACCCCTAGGAATGAACGTGTTCTCCTCAGCGAATAGTGCCCAAGTCTCTGCTCAAATCATTGAACTTCGTCGAGAGCGTTGGTTTATCATCTTTGCGGGTTTGTTTTTGGGCAGCCTTACAATGCTCAATATATTGGGAATTACCCGGTTTATTGATCTGTCTTTTTCGGTATTTGGTTTTCAGGTTCCGTTTGTGCTAGCGGTTGGCGTTTTACCTTATCCCGTTACATTTTTGTGCACGGATTTTATTTCCGAGTTTTATGGCCGCAAACGCGCCAACTTTTTGGTTTGGGTTGGTTTATTGCTGAATCTTTGGGTCGTTTTCATTATGTGGTTAGGGGGAGTGCTTCCTCCGGAGGTTCCTATTGATGTCGAGACCGGACTGCCGCCCATAGGAACCCATGGGAGAGTCTTCTTTGAAGTTAGAATGCTAACTTTTGGTGCGGTAGCTGCAAGTATGGTTGCGTATTTGGCTGCTCAATTGTGTGATGTTCACATTTTTCACTTCTGGAAACGCCTGACTGGCGGGAAACACCTATGGCTGCGAAACAACGGCTCCACGATGGTGAGCCAGTTGGTGGATACCTCAGCGGTGATTTTGATTACTCACTTTTATGCGGCTGCGTTACCCATCGCGAGCGATGCTCCGTTATGGCCGCAATTATTCGTTTTTATTGGCTCTGGATACGTTTTCAAGGTTGCATGCGCAGCTTTGGATACGATTCCGTTTTATTTGGGCTCTAGGTTTTTCCGAGAATATCTGCAAATCGATCCAATGAAAGTTGACTAGTTGCTAAGAGATCGTATTTTGGCTTTCGCGTTTCTATATAGGCCTCGTTGATTATCTCTGGCTTGAAATTTCTTTACTCCCT
>CAXGXL010000187.1:0-6835 GCA_964013555.1 uncultured bacterium | reverse complement strand
TGTAGGAGAGCGGGAAGAGCGCATTGGGCTTGCTTGGGTTCTGCAGTAGATGGCCGATGTATTCAAGCGTTTAGTTAGTGCCGTCTATTAATTTTTCTTTTGGTTCTTGGCGCTTTTCTTGGATAGTTTCAAAAACTTCAAAATAAATGTCAGTCTAAAGTTGATTCAGTAAGAATTTCAAATGCTTGCCCTTGGTAATCCCTGGATTACCAAGGGGGTATTCGACATCCATTCCTGAGTCTATTAGCGGCTTTTTGAAGCGTGAGCCCTCTTTTTCGCACAACGAATCAACCGAATATCTGTTTGAGCTACAAGACCAAGGGAGCTGACAGAATGAAATATTTGAATTGCCTTATGATTGCGGGACTCGTTTGCATTTTGGGTTGTCCCAAAGATAGCGCGACTATTCCAACGGAAATAGAGAGTGTAAGCGAGGAGGCGAATAAGGAACCGTCTGAGCCGCCGACTATTTCGAGTGAGGAGATGGTTTCAATGGATAGCGAATCCGAGCCGGGAATTACGGAGAATGAAGACAAAAGTCGTCCTCTGGTTCCTTCAGTTTGCAATACCCAGAATCAGGGAATATGCGACTGTAGTAACGAAGAAGGATTTACCACGTATACTTGGTATGTGCAGGAGCAACAACGTTGCTTTACAATTTATCAACCGAGCCACCTATCAGATCAGGACTTACCGGTGGTCATATCAAATAGCTGTTACACGCAAAATAATTTACGGGCGGGAGGTTGCACTGCCGGCAGCGCCATGGTGAATGCCGCGAATGAATACGGTTTTGTGGGAGTCTGTGCGTCCTCAACTGACGGGAATTGGGAATTTGGAAACGATGGTGTGTCAAATGACGACAACCCGGCGCCCTGTAGCCAAGAAGATTCGAAGGACCTTCTCTACTTGGGCGGTATTTTTGATACCCTTGACCATTTGGGGACTACGGGCCCAATTGATTCAGATAATATTTTTACCTGGGGTTTTAGCCAAAACGCTATGTTTGCGGCATACACGGCTATTTGTTTCCAAGACAAGATCAAAGGATTTTGGCAAGGGGGTTCTGGTCTCTACGTTGATGGCGTGACGAATCCTCTGCCTCAAATGGAAGGAGCCTGTCGGCGTTCTGATTTTCTAGAGTATGGACGTGATTGCGTGACCCAAGCGCCTTGCGAAGAGTGCCAGTATTTTCCTGCCTATCCAATAAGATCTGCTGCACCTATCAAGGGTTGTGTTGCGGGCTATGAAGACGATTTCCTTTTTGAAACAACCGAACCCATGTACGAAGCTCTTAGAGAGACGGGGCATCATGGGCGCTTGCTGCAGTTTAAAGACATTGGTCGCGGGCATTCCAATCCATACAACGAATGGGCTTGGATGATGAGCTGCATGGGAGTTGTGGAGAAGTGTACCAATGAGTGCTCGGACGCCTTCGTCGATTGTATGAACGATTTGGGGGGCCAAAGTGAACTCGAGCGTCTGAATGACTATGAAGTCTGCTACGCGCAGGGGGCCTATCCCAACCTTGCCGGTTGTTCTTCGGGCTGTGCGGCAACGATTGAAATGCTATCTACGGTTGAGTCACCGTGCGTGGTTGACGGTATCTGTCAGGCGTCTGAAACGAACTTGAACTGCCCTTTGGATTGTGAAGAGGAATTACCGGTTGAAGAGGACGCTGATGATATGGTCGGTAGCGAGGAGAGTGCTGAGGTGGTGGTGCGCGAAGACGGGTATGGAGCGGATTATGTGGATTATTTCTCCGCGGCGAATAGTGAACGGTGGAAACAGCAGGGCAAAGCAGCGGTTCATTGCAACGACGTTTGTTATGAACGAGATCCCGACCTTGTATTTTACGACTTTGAACTCGATGGTTCCGGCGGTCAAAGAGGGTTGCAGCTTAAAATGCAACAAAGTGATTGTTACCAGTGTTGCAACCAACCAAATTTTGCGGCGTCTTGCTCGGGCTTGAGTTGTTGTGATGGGGAGGACTGTTCAAAATTTAAGGCGGGGCACCTTAGAACTCGAAACTCTTACGGATACGGGAAATTCGAGGCTTATCTGCGTACGGGGGGCATTGGCATTGATGGTACGGCTGTCTCAACCAAAACTTGTTTTACTCCCATCTTTACCTACAACACGTGGGATGAAATTGCTTTGTGCTTTGATTCAGAGACTCCTCATTTGGCTAATTTTTCTCGTTGGGCTGAGTCCACAACTGGATCACGTTCCATGCGACGAATTCAACGTGATGTTTCCGCGTACACCGATGCCATAGTAGACTTCAACCATGCAACCCAGTATCATCGGTATACTGTTCATTGGTATCCCGACAAAATAGAGTGGTACATCGATGGGATCTTAATGAAAATCAACGATACAGCGATCCCCTCTATTCCCGGTGAAACTATCTTGATTGTGAGGCCCACTGATAGTGACGTCTATACAGGGGATGCGGCGCTGAATGTAGCTTATGTTTCCTATGAGGCATTCGAGTGCGGTGTGGATTACGATTGCAACTAAAGGTATACGCGGAAACGAAAAGGCGAACGTTCTTGTTCGAGAGACGGGAATTTTCCCTGGATTCTTCCTGGGCCGTTTCGGAAACGCTTACCTTCACAATACCGGGTTTATTGCACTTTTTTGGCGGGCCAAAGCCCGTAAACAAGGAGCGGAAAGCAATTCGCTTAGAAAAACGTAAAGACCCCGAGTGGAAAAGTAATGAATTCCAATAGGCGACACGGGTATTGGTTGCCACGGGGAAAAAAAACGTTCGTTTGAAAAAGGCCAAAACAAGGCGAGGCCATAGCCTCCATTATGTGGGTTAAGCTAGCTATGGTTTTATATATTGACTGGGTTTATCCCGACTTTTTAGCGCATTGCCCAAGAGAATAATATCAACTGGCAAAGTTTGGTACCTCTTGGCAATCGGTGGGTTCATCTAGACTTATTAAGGGGATACCCGATTTAGGTTTCAGGGCGACCCCGCTCTTAATATGGAGTAGGGCAAAAGAGCACTCTCTTCACGAGAACAATCAATGGACTGTCTTTTTATTTGCAGAGAATCTCACTCTCTTTAGAAGTAGAGTAGAGCCTTTAATGGCTTTGATTGGTAGAGGAAAGAGCCGAACATAAAGGGGAGCCCAATCCAGTGGGGCTGAGAAAATTCCCTTGGGTGTTTGTCTGAAACTCAATTGCAGTAGTCCCTTTTTTGGGAAAGAGGGTGCTCATTTATTTAGGTGACATTTGGATGGAGGAGTGGATCAACTTTGTAGGTTGCTTGATTTCAAAGAGAGCTACGTTGTATACCCTCGCTCTCGTTGGGAGGGAGATCTTGCTTTTCGTTCCCACTATATTTGTTACTTTAGTCTATTAAAGGAAATGGGTGTTTAAATGATTCGTTTGATAGTATCTTGTATCGCGGTAGCGCTTCTTGTTGCACAGCCAGCTTTTGCGGATGATCGTAAAGATGGTGATTTCGCGGAGTATGCGGTTGTTCTTGGGGCCAGTCCATTCGGTGGATCTCTTGCTTTTGCCTATAACTCGTCGTGGAAAACGACGTGGCAATTCGCAATTGGTGGAGTGACAGGCCTCGAGCTAGATCTTGAAATTGAGGGAAATGATTATACCGTCAAGGGTGCGAGTTCGTGGGTCGGGTGTTTTGTGAACCATCGTCCATTCGAGGGAGCGAATTGGTTTAGGCTGGTGGCTGGCATTGGCATTGGTACCATTGAGAATGAGTTGACCGATAGCAGCGACAATGAGTACCACGCTCATTATAAGGAAAACCCTGTAGGGTATTTGGGAGTTGGTTTTGGAGCTCGACCTGAAAAGGGATTTTTATGGGGCGTCGATATAGGATGGTTGCAGACCCCGGGGCCTCACGTTCACCAGGTTGCCGGAGACCCCAATCCCGCTGCTGTTGAGGATATTGAGGGCGATCTCCTCTTTGGGAATGTTCTACCCAACGTCCAAGTGACTCTGGGATGGGGATTCTAAAAAAGTTCTCTTAAGAGAAAACTTGAGTTAAAACTGCGCACCGCTTTTCGGTGCGCAGTTCTGTAAAGAGGGGCATTTTATGCCCCTTGTTTTTTGGGTAGAGCTAGTGCCGCATGGCATTTGCCACAGTTCGTTAAAGGTCTAGGTTACCTTGGCTGTCCTGTGGTTCCCAGGTTACGTGGGTGTTCACGCAGGGTTGTGGGGCTGGTGCATTGGGTGGTTGGTACCAGTTGACTTCAGGCTCTTGATCGCTAGCATGACACCATTCATAAACTGTTCCGTCGTTAATTGAAGCTTGCAATTGTTCAACTTCCTCGGCGGGCACGCAACGGTCGCTTGTAGGACACGCCGGGTAGACCCAACCAGATCTGCCTGAGAAGCCATTGGTTTCACGCCAGATGCAGTTGCCGGCCCATGGACTATTGGCGTCGTCTTGGGGACATGGGGGACTTGTGAAGTTCTCTTCGTATTTACATTGCACGATGGCTTGGCCGGCGGCGCATTGTGAAACATCGGGTGGGGTTCGACAGGTGCCGAAAGCGAGAATAAAGAGCGTAACTGCAGTAGTGCTCGAGTTCATGGGAAATCCTATGGTATTGTACGGCGGCGCGAGAAGGCCTAGCGATACCACCTATTAACCAATTGTCAATCGAAGAAAGCTTGGTTTGATAGATTTCATTTGGTTGTCCAACTAAGAACACAAATAGCCTGTTCCGGGCCGAGAGCATTGCATCTTTAGAGGGAGCCTTTGAAAGGCCCATGATTGTTTGGAACGTGGGTGGAGGCGAGGAGTTCGACCGTCGTGACTCATTAGTGGCATCAGCCAAGGTAACTTTGCGACTTAGTGCTTGTTTGCGTTTCTGAGTTTTTGTGCCGGCATGTGAGTTCGTTCTATTTCCGTTTGGACGATACAACTGCTTAAATTGACTGATGTTTTTTTATAGTTCCATTGGCTTAGTGAAGATGAATCGCCGCCGGATATTTTGAACTCGCTCAGTGATGCAATGCCACTGAATGAGGGTGGTTGTGGCTACATGGGAGCATGGTGAAATCGGATTCCACTTTTTGGTATAAGGCAAGGTTTGTGGTTCTTACATTGATTGGGTGGGTTTTCGAAATTGGATTGCGGGTTCTTGGAAAGTAAGTTAAGCACGAATGCTCCGGGTGACCTATTTGACCAAACGCTTGTTCGATGCCCATTTCAAGCCGTTAAAGCTGTTTTATTTGGCGTGAGGTGTACGATATTCAATGAATAAAATGACTCTTGTAATTATGGCTGCAGGGCTAGGAAGCCGGTATGGTGGTCTTAAACAGCTCGATGCAGTGGGCCCCAACGGTGAGACAATTATTGATTACTCTATCTTCGACGCAATTCAGGCGGGGTTTTCGAAGGTGGTGTTTGTTATTCGAAAAGAGTTTGAAGACGATTTCCGGCACCAAATGAGTGCCCGATATGCAGGGCAGATTGAAATGGAGTTTGCATTGCAGGACCTCTCGGACCTTCCGAGAGGATTTGTTTGCCCCACGACAAGAAGCAAACCGTGGGGAACCGGGCATGCTCTTTTGTCGGCACAAAAGTACATCAATGAACCGTTTGCCGTTATTAATGGGGATGATTTCTACGGTAGAAAATCGTTCTATGCGATAGCTCAGCACTACAGTGGTGGTGCATTGGGTACTTCGATGGTGGGATTTCGACTTGAGAACACTTTGTCGCAATTCGGGGGTGTTTCTCGGGGAGTCTGCACGGTAGGGCAAAATAAGTTACATGATGTTAGGGAGTTGCACGGTGTGCAGCGCGAGGATAGTACAATTGTGTCTCATTGTGGGGCTCGGTTAACCGGTGGGGAAGTGGTATCGATGAATATGTGGGGGTTTGTTCCCGCTGTGTTGCCTTTATTGCGTTTCGAGTTTGAGACGTTTTTGAGAAAAGAAGGTGCTCACCTTGCCAGTGAGTTTCTGATTCCAACGGTGGTTAATGGCTTGATAAAGAAGGGCGATTTGGGGGTCGAAGTCATCAATAGTTCGGCGACCTGGTTCGGGGTGACCTATCAAGAGGATAGACCCTATGTTGTAGGAGAGATTCGGAAACTAGTCGAGCAAGGTGTTTATCCCCCACGCTTGTATTGATTCTCTAGCTGAGGTTCTATTTTCAGTCACCTTTTAGAAAATCATCTAAGTTTTTTCGAACTGGTTCCGGCTCTTTGCCCTTGGTACCCGCTTGGGGTTTCTTCGTCTTCGGTGGGCTTTCTAGCTTTATGTCTCGCTGTATATAGTCGTCAAACGAGGTGATCCACGCTGAGTTGACTGGGTGTGGACTGCTTTCTTTTTGATAAATAAAGAATTGGGATGCCAATGCGTCGTGCAATTGATCGCTGGGGCTTTTCGATTTTGCTTTCGAGAGCTTAAGGAGTTTGCTTTTTTTTGTCGCCTTTCTGTATTGGTAACGACATCGTGCCACGACTAGCGGTGTGATGGTGGTATCTAGGGTGGTTTTACTCGTTAATAGAGTGCAATCGGGCATTTCTTCTGCGTGTCCCGACTTGCTAATTTTATTTTGTAGACCAATGATGGATGCGGTCGTGCATTCTTCGAGTGTCGTTTTACAGCGCTTGCGAAGAACTGTGCTCCACGTAACCACATCTTGGGCTTTCAGGAGGGCTACCGCATCCGAGTAGCTTTTATCTAGTAATTCGAGTCGGCGTTTTGACCTCTCTTGCGCGTCGTCGATTACTTTTTGGGCTTTCTCTTTTTGGTCTGAGAATCTTCTAATGGCGGCTCTGGTCTTGGGATCCTTCGCGGCTTCTGTCTCGAGTTTTTCAAGTCTAGTCGAAAG
>CAXGXL010000186.1:0-6836 GCA_964013555.1 uncultured bacterium | reverse complement strand
TTCAAATCCCGGCCTTCTGACACTCTTCTTCTTTTAGAAAACAACGCGGCCACGATAACAGTACTCCCCCAAGTAGTTGTCACTTAAAGCATCCAACCCTTTTGAGGTGAAAGGCAATAAAAAAATAAAAGAAGAAGCCCCTGTCTACAAAGTTAGTCCCCGCAAGAATGAGTTCTAGCCGGCAGCAGGTGCACCCAACTTTTACCGGGGCGGCACCGGAGCGCCCCACACTCCATACCACCTCTGCCCAGGAAGTCATACATCGACTTACCCCGGCCCCAACCTCTTTTATCGACGGCAGTACCAGCGTTTATTTCGTTTTATGCACTTTTTTGTTTTGGAAGGTCGCCGAACCAAAACATAGCCTTCCGGGACGGATCGATGTTTCTTAACAACCACTTTCGTTGGGCGAGGGCTCGTCACATGCACTGTGCAACCAATTCCCGAAAGGCAACATATCAAGAAGCCAAAAAGGAAAAAGCGCAAAACGGGTGTTCGATAAAATAGTTGGCTCAAGAAATAACTCCCTAGACTTCTCATAAGAACTAAACCAGCCAGTTCCCGAATCGTTGCAACATAATTTTGTTTGTGTAACGAGGCGCCCCCAGAACTAACTTCCAGGCCCGCAGAAAAAAAAAGTCATGCGGCGACAGCTCAGTTCAAAGTGCTCTCTTCGCATTCGCGGCAGGCGGCCCCGCCTAGTCGAAGCTTGCTCCTGGGCTAATCTCGATGGTTTCTATAACAATAGGCTGAACCTCGGCGTCACTAAAAACTATCACGTTCGAAACTTCCTCCGTTTCGGCAGCTTCCGTCCCAACCGCCAGCCCGGTGATTCTTGCCTGAGGGCCAGTGTACGTAAGCAAAGCAAACGCGGTCACCAAGCCAACCATAACTAGCCATAAATTCGGCGACCCAAGTAAATTTTTCATAACTGCTCCCCGTACCCTTACAAAAGAGATCCGACATCTGTTCTCGATTCTATTTTAACAAGGATAAGAAATAATAAAAGCACTAAGTCGCAATTTGAATCATGTAGGTATTTATCATCCAAAAGAAGCCCCTCGCATACACCGCCACCAAACATTGCCACGATTTTAGAGCAATCAAAGCAGATTAGTTTACCTTCGAAGAACACCACCACCGGGACCGTTCGCCCCCACTGCCGACCACTACAACTTCACATCGCGATACCCCGAGATCCGCAAAGATAAGTACTCATTTCGCTCTTTAGCACATGGATTCAAGGGCATAAGGATATTGAACCGCAAACAAAAAAAGCCCCCTAAGCCGCATCAATGCAGCCTAGAGGGCTCACTCAAGTTCACTTAATGAGACTACAATTAAGGACTTAGCACAGAAAGGTCAACGTCCTTCCCTAAGGCCGAATCCAAAGCCTTTTTCAGGTCTGTTATCGTACCATCACTGACATTGTCCGCCCACACATACTCCATATTGCTGCCTCTCAACACCGCATTCCAGGGGATGTAAGCTGCATCATACATGTTAACAGACTGAGCAAACGTACCCCACGGGCCATTAGCCCCATTGTCGATAAGTACGCGCGCAGGATCGAGCCCTTTGTCTTGAGCATATTGCGTACAATATTCGGCGGTAGGTGCACTGCTAGAACCGTCTTCCCCTAAAATGTAGTAAACATCCAAACCACTCTCCGCTTCTTGCTGATAAAGTTGGTTAACCAAGGGAAGCCATTGTTCACAGGCCCCGCACCACCCCGCTGTATGGACAAACCAAACGGCTTTGCTTACACCACAGCCATCATGAAGATTGACCATTTCACCGTTGCAATTGGTTAATTGAAGATTGTTAATATTGTTTCCTATGCCCGTACCATTGCCTCCGCTCACACAGGAATCCGCAGTACTGCCAAAAGACTCCACCACCTTGGGCGCATTGGGGTCGATTGCGACTTCGCTAAAGCTATAGTCGTTGAAACACCACTGGGTCCCATTCTCTACCTTAGTGCTTGTATAGTCATCGCCGATGGTCACCTCTTCAAAGACCACATTCTTCAGAACGCCTGAAATAGTAGCCCCATTTTCGGTTCCGACCGAAGAGATCTCTACGGTCCCCTTCTCTGCGTAAAACATCTTCTCACACGTTCCCTCGCTGCAACCAGTCCCAGCCAAAAGACACAAACCACAATCTTTGTAGTTGATTCCAGATAGTTCGTACGTCCCCGGAGTCGACGGACCTTGCCAATCAACAAAGCTCGAGACATTCATGAATTCGGTAAGTCCGGAAGTAGAGACTTCAAACATCCATCCGCCTTGGGCAGCTTGGGCACGTGTTTCTGTTCCGTTCGCAAAGCCGGACCGTTCGCAAGTCTCGCCAGAGTCGGCATTTTCGTCAACATCACCGGTAGCTTCAGTGTTATCAGAAGGAGTGGAGACTTTTTTCGCAGGACTCTCGTCTGCGTCACCACAAGCGGAAAAAAGGCACGCAACTGCACATGCAATCGCGAAAAGAAATGAAATTCTACGCATTATATCAGTTATCCTTGCTACGGCCTTTGGAGGCAGCGGGCGGCTCCCCTTTCACCGTGCTTAAAGTCAAGACCCGAACCATACAAAGTTGAACGCACTTCGCCATTAAGAAAGCACCGAAAGCACGATCTTTCCGAATCTTTCCCGAAGAACACGCAATTCGGCCCAAATTTAACAATTTGCGCTAGAAACCTAATATAATAAAGCTTTTGCTTCACTCACCACGCCCCAAAGAAGAGAACACCAATTTATTGACGAAAAGTGGCGGGAACGACATCTGACTTTGTTGTGCACCAGGGGCCCCGTACCGGCGAGCCGAATCCGTTTCCTTTCAAACCCAAGCCAGGGCGCCTCTGCGACAATTTGTCCCTTTCCTTTGTTCCTTACGCTTGGTTACACGTGCCCGAGCTTATCGATTCGGGAGAGACACATTGAAAATCCGCTTTTTGGGCCTCTGCATTGCCGCATTTCTTACTTCTTTCGTTTTTAGCACGAAAGTTAGAGCTGCCTGCGGGCTTGAGTACTGCCCCGTAGAATTGTCCCCCAATACGGACTCTAGTTCGAATATGGTCTTTGAGCTCCCGGTGCAAATTAACGTAGCAGGGTTTAACCTCAAAGCCGGTCAAGGCCATTATGTGGAAACCGCTACGGGCTTAGTCGCTGAAATCTCAGCTAATATACTGGTTGGAGCCACACTCGGCTGGATTGTACTAGAGCGGAATGACCACCAGGAAACGGGGCCGGGCAACCCCATGGCGTTCTTGCAATACAATCTCGAGCTTCCCTCACGGGCCCTAAAACTGGCCATAGGTTCTCAGCTCGAATTCCCAATGTCGTCGTCTCCAGCCACCATCGCCTCGAGTCATTTTGAAGTGCTCCCCTATTTTTCTGCACGATACCAATACGACTCATTCTTCTCGAGCCTACGAGCCGGCGGGCGCTTTGCACTAGAGAGCCTCGGCCACGGGGATGGACACTCCCATCATCATGACCACCACCATGCTCCCTTTGCCGATGCCCACGGGCTCGATGCCGCCAACATCCAATTTGTCAACGCCCACCATGACGCCGAGCTCCTAGTCTGGTGGAACCTCGGAGCACATTTAACCCAAGCCCTTCAGGCCAGTGCTTTCGTCAACTCCAAAGCGAGTATGTCCCAAGATACCCGAGGCGACACCTATATCACAGCCGGACTGAGCACCACGGTACAAGCGCATGACGTCGTAGATATTTACTTGGCTGCAGAGTTCCCTCTTACGGAATTTCGCTGGTTTGATTGGCGCTCTACACTCAAGACCTCGGTTGCGTTTTAGTTTTTCCATTGCGAAAGAAAAACAATCGAGTGATAAGCCCTGCAGACAACTATTTACTTCCAGGAGCTAGCAGTGGCAGCCATTGACGAAAGCCTTTCCTTTTTGCCGATCCAGCTCGCCATCCTGACGGTGAGTGACTCTCGCACCGAAGACACGGATACCTCCGGTAAGATTCTGGTCGACCGGGCCACCGCCAAAGGACATAAGGTAATCGCCAAGACAATTGTGCCCGACGACCAAGCGCAAGTAGAGGCCCAGCTCCGAGCCTGGATTGCCGACCCCACTATCGACGCAATAATTTCCACTGGCGGTACCGGAGTTACCGGCCGCGACATCACGCCGGAAGCCTTTGCCGCGGTGTGGGAAAAAGAAATTCCGGGGTTTGGCGAACTTTTTCGTTCCATAAGTTTCCAATTTATCGGGACTTCAACCATCCAGAGCCGAGCCTGCGCGGGGGTTGCCCACGGAACCTATCTTTTTGCCCTTCCCGGCTCCAATGGAGCCTGTAAAGACGGTTGGGACCAAATCCTCAATTTTCAATTGGATAACCGCTTTCGACCCTGCAATTTCGTAGAATTAATGCCCCGGCTCCAAGAAAAGTAGCGCCGCACCTCTGCGTTGTCACATAGGAGCCGAAAACCATGCTCCGTTTAAGCCTTCGCCGGGTTGACCTCTGCTCCGGTGATCGGCATACCCAACCTTACAAAATGGAGTAAGGTCAATGACAGAAACAGCGAACAAGCCGACTAAGAAAAAAGACCCTTTTCGAAAAACGCTCAACCTACCAAAAACGTCTTTTGGAATGAAAGCAAACCTACTGCAGATGGAGCCAAGGTTTCAAAAGCAGTGGGATAAAATGGATCTCTATGCCCAGATTCAGAGTGCTCCGAGCCCCAAGGGTTCCTTCGTGCTTCACGACGGCCCGCCTTACGCCAACGCCAATATTCATTTGGGGCACCTTTTAAACAAGGTCATCAAAGACGTAATTGTACGCTCAAAAACCATGGAAGGGTACGCCATTGAATGGGTACCAGGATGGGACTGTCATGGACTGCCTATCGAGCATAAGGTTCTGCAAGACCTCGGCACCAAAGCTCGAGAACTCAACACAGCCCAAATAAGACACCGCTGCAAACAACACGCGGAAAAATATGTCAAAGTCCATACCGGACAGATGAAGCGCCTCGGAACCATAGGGGACTACAAAAACCCCTACTTGACTCTCAACTTTCCTTACGAAGGTGCCACCCTTGAAGTATTTGCCGACTTGGTGGAACGCGGGATAGTCTACCGCGATTTAAAACCGGTTCATTGGTCTATTGCCAATCAAACTGCTTTGGCCGACGCCGAGCTCGAATACCACGACCGAGAGGACACCAGCGTCTTTGTACTTTTTGAGTTGGATAACCCGAGCTCATTGCCTACTTCACTCAACGCCCCCCAGAGTGAAGCGGTCCACCTCATGATATGGACCACCACTCCGTGGACGCTTCCAGCAAATCTAGCCGTTGCGGTAGCCCCTAATGAAACCTACGGGCTCTACGAATGGATTCGCAACGGAAAAACCGAGCGCGCAATTCTGGGCCAAGAATTAGCCCCAAAAGTCCTTAACGCAGGGGGAGTCACGGAGTTCTCGGAAATGGGAACGTGCAGGGGTTCTGACTTATACGAATCAAAACTAACCTATACGCATCCTTTCATCGACCGCCACAATCCGCTTCTCGTCGCCGATTACGTCACCATGGAAGACGGTACCGGTTTGGTCCACACTGCTCCCGGCCATGGGGAGGAAGACTACCGCACCGGCCTTCGCGAGGGGCTCGAGGTCTACTGCCCGGTACGAGGTGACGGCACCTTTGACGAGACAACTCCTGACTGGATCCAAAACAAAAGCGTTTGGGACGGCAACCAACTAGTCGTCGACCACTTGCGAGAATCCGGACATCTTTTTTACTTTCACCAATTCATGCACAGCTACCCTCACGACTGGCGCAGCAAGACCCCCACTATCTTTCGCGCAACCGAACAGTGGTTTGTCTCCGTTGACAACCAAATCAAAGGTCGAGACCAATCCCTTCGAGAGATGGCGGAGCACGCGTGCAAGAATCAAATTGAGTTTATTCCTGACTGGGGTCAAAAGCGCCTTTTGGGAATGCTTGAATCCCGTCCAGACTGGTGTATTTCCCGTCAACGGTCCTGGGGACTACCAATCCCAGCCTTTATGAAACACGGCGAAGAACCTTTATTAACAGCTGCTTCGGTCAGGGCCATAGCACAAATCATCCGTAAACACGGCTCTGACTATTGGTTTAAGTCAAGCCCCACGGAACTCCTCGCGGAATACGACTTGGATCAAGATCCCCATGCTCCAGCGTGGCTAAAATCCCAAGGAAGCGCCGCCTTTGCCGAGCTGGAGAAAAGCCAAGATATCTTCGACGTCTGGTTTGAATCCGGTTCGTCATGGAACGCCGTCTTAAAAGAACGCAATATAGGATACCCTTCGGAACTCTATATCGAGGGTTCCGACCAACATAGAGGCTGGTTCCAACTCTCTCTCCTTCCCGCCCTAGGGTCCCAAGGGGAGCCCCCCTTTAAAACTCTCCTCACCCACGGTTTCATTGTAGACGCCCAAGGGCGCAAGATGAGTAAGTCCCTCGGCAATACCATCAACGTCGAAGATTTATTGAAGAAATACGGTGCGGATATTTGCCGATGGTGGGTCGCTAGCTTGAACTTCACTAACGACATCAAAGCCGACTGGAGTTTTTTCCAGCACGCTAGCGAAGAATATCGAAAAATAAGAAATACAATTCGTTTCCTCTTGGGAAATCTCGCAGACTACGACCCCAAAACAGACAGGTATCAATTCTCGGACGCCGACCAGCATAGCATCGATGCTTGGGCCAACGACCAATTGGATCTTCTAATCATACAAGTCCGCGAGGCATACGAAACCTACCATTTTCGGCGAATCCGAGACTCCATATTCAATTTCTGCAACGATACCCTGAGCTCTGTT
>CAXGXL010000185.1:0-6841 GCA_964013555.1 uncultured bacterium | reverse complement strand
ACTCCTTACGAAGAGTGTGAAGCGATTAGAGCAAATAGTTAAAGTTTACGTGTAGAAATTAATTCCAACCCCTAAGACGATCGTATTGTTGTCGTCGGCATTGAAAATTAACCATCGTTGGTAATCTGCAAAAAAGTGAAGTGCAATATCACGGGTGAAAATCCACTCGAAACCAGGCTGGATATGAATCGCGCCGACGTTCGGGTGGGGGAGGTAGTTGGAGCTATTCGTTCCGGATTGGCAGGCTGGTAGGGAGGTGTCGCACGAGGACTCGGCTGTCCCGGTAAACGCCATGAGCCTTAGGTAAGATAGGCTTCCTTGGATATAAGGGCGCATTCGATCTGTTAGAATGTAATAGCGGACTCCTATTGAGCCTTGAACGCCGACGAGTGTACCTAGCGTTCGGTCGGCTTCGGAATCGAAGACCTCTTCGGGGGATGTGCCAGCTGCGCTCTTGAAATCGAAAACCCCAACGTTACCGCGCACAGAGAACCAAAAGTGGTCGTTATTCATCTTAAAGTTGCTCTCGAAACCAAGCCGTGCTCCACGGTTGAGGCGAAGGGGGCGATTGTCAGGCTCCAATATTTCGCCATTACTGCCTTGGATACTGGGTTTGGTTAGTAACCAGCCTGCCGCATCGATACCGAAGGATGAATTCTTGTATTGAGCCACTGCCTCTGAAGGGAGAGCCAAACAAAGGGCGACTAATAAGAACCAAAACGATGAATGTGCTTTTGCCATAGGTCGTTATGGGCTGACACCCGAAGAGAAGTCAAACCATTATATAGGATCGGAAAAATGCCTGAATTGTAGGAAGATCTGGTTCCGATGGGCGACGGATTGACACGGGTTGGAAGGAGCCCTAAAACTGGGAAAACGCGTTGTTTTTTGTGCTTTTGTTTTCGAATCAATAGAAAGGTTTCAGAACAAGATGGGGCGATACTACAACTCAACTTCCTTTCTTCGGCCCATCCGGCTCATCGGAATGGGGTTGCTTCTTTCGATGCTCGGCGCTTGTGCCATGTGTATTGATAATACGGTGCATCAAGAGGCGATTTCCCACGCGGACTTTTGTGCCCGTTACCTGCAAGAAGGTAAAATGACGGAAGCTGAGGCAAGGTGCAAATTGGCAATTGAATACTCACCCAAATACGCTGAGCCGTATAATCTCTTGGGTTTGGTCGAGCATAGCCGTGGACGCATTGACCTCGCTGTTGAACGCTTCAAAGAGGCTATTTCTCTCAAAAACGATTTTGCAGAGGCTCACAATAATCTGGGTGCTATCTTTATGGATAGGCGTGAATACGACTACGCCTGCGAGCAGT
Source organism: uncultured bacterium (assembly GCA_964013555.1). GTDB lineage: Bacteria > Myxococcota > XYA12-FULL-58-9 > XYA12-FULL-58-9 > JABJBS01 > CAXGXL01. Next base: position 5,516 of record CAXGXL010000185.1, on the reverse strand, counting down.
TTGAAGAAGCAATCGAAATTGACCCCGGGTACGTTAATGCTCGAGTCAATCTGGGGCTTTGCTATCTCTACGATGGGGAGAAGGACGCCTCGAGAAACGAATACCTTAAGTGCCTTGAGTTGAATCCCCAAACTTGCGATTGCCGCTTAGGGCTTGGAGTACTTTCTTTGAATTCTGAATCTTGGGATGAGGCCAAAAGCCACTTTGAGAAGATGACGCAGGTTTGTCCTCAAAATCCCCAAGGTTTTTACAACCTCTGTTGGACTTACTACAAAATCGGACGGTGTGAGGATGCAGTCAAGGCTTGCGTAGGCGCACTAGCTCTTAAACCCGATTACATCGAGGCACGGCAGAATTTGACAGCATCGTATCAGTGCGTGGCGCTTCAGGATGGGGCGGTAAAAGAGTACATTGCCGAAATACAGAAAAACCCAGGGGATCCCGAACCGCATTTTAACCTTGGGATGCTCTACCGGGAGCGAAAGGACCTCAAGCGAGCGTTCAATGAGTTTGTCAATGCGATTAAGCTTGATTCCAGGCATGTTCTGGCCCATTTCGAGGCTGCCAAAATTCTCGATTCGATGTTACGGTCCGAGGAGACGATCCAAATGTGCCGGCGTTTCGTGGAATTAGCTCAAGATGCAGAGAAGTACCAAAAGCAGAAGGCTTGGTGTGTCGGTAGAGTCAAGGCATTGCAATTTCAATAGGATTGGCGTTATTGAGCCACCCGTCGTGGATTTGAATGGTATAGGTATAACGGTTTGATTCGGCTAACAGCAGTGATTGAAATGGAGGGGAGGGGCCCTCAAGCGGTGACGCAGGAATTCACGGAGCGCGAAGTTCTCATTGGCCGCGAGTCTACAGCCGATTTTCAAGTTCCTCTATCAACCGTATCTCGCCGGCATGCACGTATCTCCGAGACCGATCAAGTTTATTTGCTAGAGGATTTGGGCTCAACTCATGGCACGGTTTTGAATGGACGCCGCCTAGAGTCCGGCGAGAAAAAGGTGCTTCGTGATGGCGACGTCATTGAGCTGACCAAAGCAAAGGTTACCTGCGATATCGAGCTTGAAAAACTAGTCTCTGCCGATCCCAATGAAGGAACCCAAGCTATCGCGGCTCGAGCTGTACAAGGTATCCTGGGGCGGCTCGGTGAGGCGCAAAGTGAAGGACCGTATTTTCGAATTCTAACGGGCGCTGATGAAGGGAAACGGTTTTCACTCGGTGGCGGTGTCACGGAATGGACCATGGGGCGAGCTAAGGACTGTGAATTGGTCCTTAACGATCCCAATGTTTCTAGAAGACACGCGTTGGTAAAGAAAGACTGGAATGGATTTATTGTTGAGGATTTGGGCTCTAAGAACGGGGTTCTGATAGGCGACAATAAGATCAACAAGGCTCGCCGCCTTAAGGACCGAGACGAGATTACCGTCGGCCCGGTGAAGTTGCTTTTTATTGACCCAGACGCTGAATTAATGGCCGCGCTCAAGGGGGTTCCAGGCTTTGATTACGAAGACTCTGATTTGCAGGCTCTCGACCAGGACGCTTCCCACATGGGAGCCCCGGATTCTGAACTAGCGGAGCAAGCAGCCTCTCTAGACGAGCAGGTCGCTTATGAAACCATGGATAGTGGTGCCGCGGAAGAAGGGGCTTGGGGAGCTGAGAGCCAGATTGAGGATTCTGCTGGGGTTGCTTTGGGATGGGGCTCAGAAGAGGAGGGGGCGAGTGACGAGGCAGAGGACAATTTTGACTCGATCGATCCAGCACTTTTAACGTCCGAAGCTCGTGGAGCGAAGGACTTTCTTGTTTTGGGAGGCGTTCTTGTTCTTATTTTGGCGACGGTACTGCTTTTGACGGCTATTTTGGTTTGAGCGCTATGGGTATCTTCGCGGCTGCAGCGTTTCTGGTCACCACCTCGATTCAACCTTCAGCGCTATCCTATTTGGAGCGTTTCGAGCAAACGTGGTCATCGGTACAAACACTTGAGTATGTGCTCTTGAAAACCGAGCGTTTGCGGGATGGCACCGTCACCAAGGAAAAGGCACTCGTCAAATTTGCGAAACCAGGTCGATTTTATATTGGCGCTCTCGAGCCACGGGTTGGCCAAGAAATTTTGTATGATCCTGCCAAGCGGGGGGGCAAGTTATTGGTCCACCCAGGGCGGTTTCCAGATCTTACACTTTCACTTGATATTCATGGGTCGCTGGCGACGGCAGGTCAACATCATGTCGTTTCCCATGGGGGATATGCCTACTTGCTTGAGCAATTACGGTCCATGCTCCGTTCTTTGAAGAGCGGGCAATTGGAGGGTTCTCTTGTGGATGGGGGACCGATTCAAACACAAGGTGGTCTGGGGCGAAAAATAATTGTTCGCCTTAAACCGGGGACGCCCAAGAGGGTGAAGGCCGGCAGTGAGTCTCTTTTTGAATTCGCGCGGAGAGTAGGGATGGATCCCTATCGAATTTTAATGGAGAACCCACAAATCGACGGTCTCTCGGATAAACTGGAACCAGGTAGTTTCTACCTTGTTCCATTGCACTATGGAAGCCGTCTAGAGTTGGTGTTTAATGAAGAAAACGGACTTCTGGTTCGGCAACGGGTTTGGGAGCCAGCCGAAACCCTTTATGAGGACTACAGCTTTACTAGTATCCGGATCAATCCAGAGCTTGGTGCCCAAGCCTTCGATGAGAAAAATACCGCTTACGATTTTTGACCGGCTCCTTGGCAGAGCCGGTCGAAATGGAGGGTTGGGGGGCTTGTGCAACTACGGCAAAGGATTCTTTTTGATTGCAGGCCGAACCAGCACATAGGCGCCTCGGCAACCAGGTACTGAGCCGCCTACTAAGAGAACATTCTCTTCTTCGCGTACAGCGACCACTTTGATGTTTTGAGTGGTTACGTTTTTATCACCCATTTGGCCAGGCATTTTACGCCCTTTGAAAACACGACCGGGCCACTTACGACAGCCGATAGAACCACCATGTCGAAAGACTTCATGACTACCGTGGGTCGCAACAGCACCTGCAAAGTTATATTTTCGGAAAACACCTTGAAATCCCTTGCCCTTGGTTCGACCGGAAACGTCGACCAACTGGCCAGCTTCAAGGCTAAGGTCTGAAAGCTTTACTTCGCCGCCCACTTCGAATTTTTCTGCGGTAGCTTCACTTACCCGAAGTTCTCGAACAAACCGTCGTGCTTTCTCATTGCCGCCGGCCGCTTTGAGGTGTCCAGCTTCTGCTTTGTTAATCTTGCGCTCTGGTTTTTGATCGAAACCAAGCTGGAGGGCAGTATAGCCGTCAGAGCGACCTTTTGCATTTTGGTCTTTGCTTCGCTTTGCTATGACCGGGCAGGGCCCAACTTCAAGTACTGTAACACCAATTGAATTTCCTTGATCGTCGAAAATTCGAGTCATTCCCACTTTACGACCTAGGATTCCTAGCTTTCGCTCTTTCATTTTTTACCTCAATTTTCGGGGACGCACACTGAAGCAATTCCGTGGTAGGTCCCCATTTGCCGAGAATTCAATTCTCATGATTGAAGCGGCTTGTTACGGGAGACGCGGACCGTTGTCAAGCGGGGAGCTCTGCCTAAAAGGGCAATTGATATCTTCCCGTACGATTCCTTATTACGTGAAATCTAAAGGAAAAAGTGTAGGTGTTTTCAGCGGAAAGCAAATCCTGTGGCATATTGGGGAATTGTTTCGCTCGCTTGAGCGCGCTCAGTGCTTCTTGGTCCAAAAAGTCGAGCCCGCTTGTGATACTTATCTGGACGTCCGTGAGTTTTCCGACTCGATCTAGTGTCATACGCACTTCTGTTATCCGGTCCCGCCGGCCGAAGACTGCGCCGGTAGGATCGCGGCGGTTGAGTTCGGGAATAGGATTCCAGAATGCACCAATACGACTTCGTACTCGGCGAAAAAAGGACCCATATTTAAAGGCTGCCGAGTTGAGAAAGGTACCTTCACCTTCCTCAATGTCTTCATCCAGTAATTGCAGGTCGGGTGCTCCGGAGATCCTCGCGAGGACTGCGAGGTCTGGCACGAGGTTTAAGTTCTTATTCGTTCCTGGCACGGGAGCCGAGCGAGGGGGGGCGGCAGAGTCCTTTTGCTGGGTATCGCCGTCGGAAAGCCTTAAGCGAGTGCTGTTGCCGTGTCGTTGTTCTCTGCTTTTACGATTATTAAGCTGGCCAAGCTTTGGATCTAGCTTGAGGGCTAGTGCATCAATTGACCCTACCTTGGGAATTTCAAACCGGGCTTTTGCCTTTTTGGGCTCGGCACTCTCGGTTTTCGGCTGGGAGCGATTCGGTTGTAACGCGATTTCCGGTTCAGGGAGCCCCGTTTGTGTGGTCGGCTTGGCTTGTTTTTTTGCCACTGATAGTTCATTGAGCACGGTTTCGGGGTTCGTTCTCGCGTGCCGGCTGATGGTCTCTTTTGCCGTTTTGGAGTTATGTTCGGAAACAAATTTGGAGTCTTTTGGGGCAGTGGTGTCCAGCGTAGGGGGAACGTATACTTGTTTCTTTTGTCGCCAATCCTCATCAAATTGCTTTCGTTTTTTGGGTTTGCTTTTCTTTTTTGCCTTCTTTTTTTGCTGGGGCTGAGCTTTTGAAAGTTTATGCTTGGCCGGGCGGGTCTTGGTCTGCCGTATGCTCACCACTTGAATTCGCCGATTTTCGGAGGCTTGTGTACCGCCCGGTCGCACCAGCGGGCCGAGGAGCGGGAAAAATGCCAGGTGAATTAGGATTGCTAGCCCAATGAAGTAAATCAAACGGCGATTTGCGGGTTTTGGCTGCATTCCTATCCTTCGGAGCTCCTTTTGACTCAAACAAATCGAGCGGTTAGCCTCTTCTCTACCTTTATATCACTGGTTCCTATTAGGCTCTATCTACTAAAGGAACAATCGGATATTGAGTCGAGCCCTGGGCCCCCTCGGTGTCCGGGCGCTTACCATAAGATCCACCCGGTAATCAAAAAGGGATCCTACCCTCAATTATCCTACTTTTTCCGGGGAGCTTAGTTCTTGACATCTCAGATGTCCCCGGTTACAAAGCGCGCTTCTCAGCGGAGACGTATCGCGTAAAATCGCGTATCTCTGCGAGGTTTTTCAGAAATAACCGCAAGCCAGCCATCCAACGGCCGCGTGCATTAAGTTTGAGGATTGAGAATGCCAACCATTAATCAGTTGGTTCGTAAAGGACGTCGCAAGAAGGTAGCTAAGAATAAAGTACCTGCTCTTCAAGCATGTCCTCAGCGCCGTGGCGTTTGCACCCGCGTTTATACTTCAACTCCTAAGAAGCCGAATTCGGCTCTTCGGAAAGTTGCCCGTGTGCGACTTACCAATGGTTTTGAAGTTACTAGTTATATCCCCGGTGTAGGTCACAACTTGCAAGAGCACAGCGTCGTATTGATTCGTGGTGGTCGTGTGAAGGACCTTCCTGGTGTGCGATATCATATCGTTCGAGGAACCCTGGATACTGTTGGTGTCGACGGACGTCGTCAGGGACGATCCAAGTACGGCGCG
>CAXGXL010000184.1:0-6889 GCA_964013555.1 uncultured bacterium | reverse complement strand
GTCTCAGGAGCAGCCCAAAGGAAGGAAAGCCTGTCTTGATTTTTCAGTCCCGCAACCACTTCAAGCACTTGCTCATCCTTAGGAGTCTCACCAAAAAAGAAATCCGTTTCTCTAGCCCCTTGAACTGCGCCAATAGCCGGCTCGATATCGGCCTCAGACAGAATAACTGCGCCGGCCAAATTTTCGGAACTCCCAGCTAAAGAGCCCTTAACGAAAAGAGTATCCTTTGAGGCGCTATCAAGAGAAAGGTCCCTTTCCTCGTAGAGGTGCTCCATCATTAACTTCAAAAGAGCATTCTTATCGTTCCGATGTTCCTCTTTTGCAACTATGCGTAAAAGCGATGCAAGCGAAAATTCGAGCAAAGCGCCTCGATTTCCTTCGTCGTATTTTGCAACGAAAGAAGAAAACACATTACTTGCTTCTTCTTCTTCGGACTGAGCAGCAAGAACCATTTGAGGACGGTCATAGAGCCTGAAAATAACCCGCCATATCAGTTGCGCTAGTCTCTTATTCAAGCCAACCGCATAGTGTGCAAATCTCTCAAGTAGTTGGCGGTTTCGGTCACGATCTTCATGAGATTCCTCGCAGCCTTCTGTCGCCAAGATAGCCTCAACCAAAACAAAATAAAATCGATGCAGACGAGGCGATTCAATATTAGTGCAGAAAAGTCTCAGCAGTGCCGCTTCCAACTCAAATCGGCGCCGGCGCCCCACCAAATTATGGAGTTTCAAGAACCGGTCAAGCCGCAGCTTAAAGGTCTCCGATAAGGCCTCCTCATCCCCCAACGGATGACGAATAAAACGCAATAATTGCTCCGCGGAAGACTCTCCTGAGTCGTTTCGCGCATCGTCAAAAACGCCGCGGGCAAATAAGGACTCCTGCAAAAGAATGACATCAATGATTTCCGTTAAATCGCCACGCGAAATCCCGTCTGAACTCCCATTCAAGTCACTAACTGCATCATCGAATTCGTAGCGATTGACGTCATACCCCAGCATCGCTCCACGGATCAGGCTGAGTCCCTTAAGGGGGTTGCGTTGTTTCGTAAACGGAGATGAAGCAACTGCCGCTGAATCACCATCACCAGCCCCCTTTTCTTCAATCGATACCAGCGGTTCGCCCGCAGCAACCCGGGAGGCTGAGTCGACAAATACCTCCTTAATAACTCCCGACTGAGGAGCCGTAACAACCGACTCCATTTTCATCACTTCCAGAGTAAGCAGCTTGTCTCCTAGCTGCACAACGTCGCCCGCCGACACATGAACACGGGTAACAGCTGCGGGGATCGGAGCTAAGACAGAGCCGTCACTGGAACGCGTCAAGGACCGCGCAACTCCATCGACATCAACATGAACCGCCGTCGCAGTCGAGATACGCAGAACACTATGGCGTGTGCCATCGTTCTGCTCGAGAATCATCGTACGTTGCCCTGTATTCCAGGCTCGTAAATCAATTTCGCCATCACCACATGAAATTCGAAACAAACCAGATGCAAGACTTGCCACCGTGAGTTCGAAATTCTGCTTACCAACTACGTATCGCCACTTTGTCGATCCTCCAGCAATATTCCTTTGAGGCAATCCCCGTTGGGCTCCGTTAAGGAAATTCAGTACCAGACCACGTCGATGTCGCAAATGGTCACCCAACGCAGCCGCCGCCAACGCGATTGCGAGGCCCGGGCGTTCGTCGGGAGCGGGCCGGCTTTGTAAGTACCGATCTAGCCAATGAGTCGTGACAGGACCGGTTCGAATTTCATCATTGGAGGTTAACTCCATCAACAAAGAACGATTCGTCGGCCCGCCTGCTATGGTTACGATGGTATCTCGCAAAACAGCATTCAAACGAGAAAAAGCTTCATCTCTGTCGGCACCACGGGCAATAATCTTAGCTATATTGGAATCGAATTCAGTGGGAATCTCATCCCCACTCGCATACCCAGAGTCAAAGCGAATTCCTGGACCCTGGGGAGCTTCGAAACGAGAAATAAGCCCAGCGGATGGGGCGAACTCTTCATCAGGGTTTTCTGCATTCAATCTAAGTTCAATTGCTGTTCCACGGCGAGCCGGCGGCTCAGCGCTAGGAAGGGCCTCGCCCTGAGCCACTAAGATCTGCTGCAAAGCCAGATCTACCCCGTAAATTTCTTCGGTTATCGTGTGCTCAACCTGAAGTCGCGTATTCATTTCCAGAAAATAAAACTTCTTGGTGTCGGGCTCATAAAGAAACTCAGCGGTACCAGCCCCCGTGTAATTGGATGCCTTAGCGATAGCCACAGCGGATTCACACATCGCCTTCTCAATCTCTGGGAGCAAATCAGGCGCCGGCGCCTCTTCGATGAGCTTTTGATGGCGACGTTGAACCGAACAGTCACGGGTACCCAAAGCCCACACGTTGCCATGACTATCTCCGAGAACTTGCACTTCAATATGCCGGGCCTTTTCGACCAATTGTTCCATGAGAACATCAGCACAACCAAATGCAGACAGTGCTTCACTTCGAGCGGAGTCGAATGCCTGCTCAAGTTCATCACCTTGCCTCACAATTCGAATTCCCCGACCACCACCTCCAGCACTGGCCTTGATCAAAAGTGGGTATCCTATCTTAGTCGCAAACTTGCGCGCCTCCCCTAAGTCTTTGACATCAGAATCAGACCAACCGGTCACGGGTACCTTACATTCTTCTGCCAGTTTCTTTGCGCGAATCTTATCTCCCAGCAGCAAAATGGCTTCAGAAGAAGGGCCGATAAAAACAATGCCATTTTCTTCACACGCTTTAGCGAATTCAGCGCTCTCGGCTAAAAAACCCCAACCCGGCCAAATAGCTGTGGCCCCGACCTCCTTTGTAACCCGGATTACACGTTCAATATCCAAATACGCTGAGCGCATCTTGCCATCGGGGCCAGGAACAAGCGCTTCCCCCAAATCGTAGGCATGGGTTGCCATGCGAACAAAGAGCGCATCTTTATCCGGCGTTGTGTAATAGACGACTGTCTCCAGAGGATGCGAATAGATACCGCTGTAAGTTTGTGCAGCTCGCATAAAACGAATGGCCGCTTCACCTCGATTTAGGATTGCAATTCGCGAAAAGGGTTCCCGCATGATTCGATATTCCTAACTTCCGTGTTGTAGTCAAAAGTCCCCATCTCAATGGCTTTGAGAAGGGGCATTTAAACAATCTCAGTGCCCAGGTCCAGTCATAGAGTTGCCATATTTCCCCAAGCTCCCGGACCGCAGACCTTGAAACACCTCCTAGATTTGCTCGACCCGCGGGTTTTAAGGATAATGACTTCAGGATTCAGACCGAAATAGACGATTTGGTGAATTTTCGTTCAGTTTTCTCGAGGTGGAACTATGGAATACGGCCCCTACAAGCCGACTAGGAAAACCCTGTATGAATACCTGCCGTTAGGAATTCTACACATCGCTATATTTGTAGTTGTCTATGGCTTTACCAATCACCATGCAGCCCAGCTGGGCTCCGATCAATTGCTCGTTTTCTTTCACCCCTGGGAGTTGAAAATTCCCTTCGTTCCAGAGTGGTTTTTCGTTTACGCTTCGATCGGATTGATGCTCTGGATGCCCCTCTTTTTCGTTCCCCTACATCGAGTTGGCCGCTACACGGTTGCTCAAATTCTCGCCACGCTCATTGCAGGAACATTTTTCTATCTATTTCCATTTGACTGTGGCTTTTCTCGCTCCATCCCAGATGAGGGAGGATGGCACACCGCATTAACGCTTTTCTATGCCATCGATAAACCTCACAATTTGGTGCCTTCTTTGCATATTGGTTATAGCACCGTAGTTCTACTCTTTTCCCGAGAGCACGCCCAAGGTCGCTGGTATATCATTTTACACTTGTGGACTCTCGCTATCTACGCATCGGTTCTCTTCACTCATCAGCATCACGTGATCGATATCCTCACCGGAATAGTTTTAAGTCTAGCAGTATACAAAATCGCGAAACAACTCCCTGACGCTTTGGGACGTTATTTCGCTAAACCGGAAGAAGAAATATCCCAGGAGGCTACTCCATGAGCCAGGCTATTCAACAACTCCCTCCCGGCCCCTCGCAAAATTTCTTCGCAAGTTTGTGGCTATTTTATCATGTAGTTAAAAAGCCATACGACGCCCTTTTGCGACTCCAAGAAAAATACGGAGACACCTTTGCAATTCGTACGATAGGAACTGGCGTCACGGTTTTCACGGGAAACCCAGATCATGTCAAAGATGTATTCGCAATGTCTCCTGACCATTTCACCATGATGGACACCCCGAGAATCGAGTTTTTCTTTGGACGTCGAAGCCTCTTTACATCTGAGGGAGAAACTCACCGCCGAGATAAGAAGCTAATTTTTCCCCACTTTCGTGGTGAGCGCATGCGTGCGTATGCTGACACGATTGTCGAATGCACTCGAAAATTATGTAACCAAAATATAGGAAAGGGAACCGTCTCCTTATTGGACGTGGCCCAAGCAACCACCATTGAGGTGATGCTTCAAGCCCTCTTGGGGGTTCGAAGGCCGGAGCACCTCAAAGAAATCAGCGACGTTTTCATGGGGTGGAACGCAGCCCAAAACCCACTTTTGGGTATTCCATTTATGCACAATAGGCTCTTCAAACCCTATCGCGAGTTCGTCCACTACAATCAAGAACTCTGCCGCTTTGTGCAAGTACTTATTGAAGAGAATAGAGCTGGCGACGGTGGAACCGATATTTTATCCTTGATGGTCCGCTCCCAATACGAAGATGGTACCTTCATGGAAGACGAGCACATTACCGATCACATGAAAACACTGCTGGTCGCCGGATTCGACACTACTGCCAATGCAATTACCTGGGGCATGGACACCATTTTTCGAACCCCAGAACTTCTACGAAAACTACGAGAAGAGCTGGATTCCATGCCAGAAGATGCCAGTTTAGATGATATGTCGAACCTGCCCCTATTGGATGCTACGTGCTATGAAATGATGCGTTTGAATCCGCCCTTAGAGATGATTCCAACCCGTAAGCTGAGCAAACCCCTCCAAATGGGCCCCTATCTTTTACCAGCAGGCTATGGCGTCATGGCTTGTCCTATTATGACACAGAGACATAGTGAAGTGTACCCCAACCCAGACGAATTCAGACCCGAAAGGTTCTTAGGCAAACGCCCCAACGTATTCGAATATTTCCCCTTTGGTGGGGGACGCCGCTTATGCGCAGGATATGCCTTTGCCAATTACCAACTTCGATTAGTCATCGGCACTGCTATCAAAGAATACGATTTCGACGTAGTCGGCCAGGCACCTAAAGCAAAACGGTATTCCGTCGTGGTAGGACCGGGCGGAAACACACCAACCATTGTGTCCAAGCGTTCTACATAGTGTTTCTTAGCCCAAATTCTTTTTGAGCCACTCCAACATTTTCACCGCCCAATCTCCAACACTTGGCTCCATGAGCATAGAATAATGATTTCCGTCGCACTCCACTACGGTGAGATTCGAATAAAACCGCGACCATCCGAAATCGTCAGAGATGAGTTCTGGGATGGTTACAACGTTGATCTGCGGCGTGTGAACCTTTGCTTTCACCAAAAGCACTGGGATGTCTAATTGCCGCGGAATAATGCCCCCTAATTGAGAACCATACCAACCAATTCCCGTCCACCCGTAGGGATCGCGGGCCATGTAATTCATATTCGGATCATCGCTATCGGTCCCCAAGACTTGTTTTAGATTCTCGCTAGAAACACCGAAAAGCTCAGGGTAGCTATAATCGTTGATTGTCGCCGCCGGGGCTGGAACATCCAAGAGAATAAGTGCAACTTTGCGGTCCGGATCCTTATCCAGAATAGACTCAATCACACAAAGAGCCGACCAACCACCGCCTGAGTGGGCAGCAATACCAATGGGCCCCTGGTGGCTCTGAAGAATACTATCCACATGAGACTGGATTAATTCAGGCCAGCTCAAAAGAGGCTCTCCTTGAGTAAATCCACTATGAGCTAGGAAGTAAGATTCTCTTTGACCAGCGAGATGGGGAACCAACTGAGCGTATTGTAGCCCTCCGGTTGGAAGAAACGTAGGAATCCAATAGAGCGGAGGTTTGCTTCCCTCACTCGCTTGTATGGGCACCTGTCCTAAGGGCTTGTCTCCCAAAGTAAAGCGCTCTTCCCTGAATCGAATATCCCCAGCGGTCTGTAGCAAATCGCGCCCAGCCATTGAAGACATCGCATTCAAATCAAAGAATTTCTCCATATACCCCTTCCAAAGCCAGTCATGGGCAGCGGTCGTTTCACCTCCCCTAGGTTGGGAGCCGCTAAGTGCCTGACTCGAAGAGGCCTCTCCAAAAACAACCGCTAAATGGCCCGCCAGGGCTCCGGGCGTTGGGTATTTAAAGACCCACTCGACAGCCAACTCCATTCCAATCTGGGCAGAAATGCGATTTCTAAGCTCAAGAATGATAAGAGAATCCATTCCCAGCTCTCTTAAAGGTTGATCCTCCTTCACGTCATTGGGACCGCCCATGCTCAAAACAGATGCCACCTCCGCCCGAACCAATTCACTTAATATTTGCTGACGGCCACTCTCGCTTAGTCCAGCTAATCGCTTCATCAAGCCCCCAGAGTCCGCTCTTTGCGACACCTTACGCAAGCGAGGGCGAATCAGCTTTCGCCATATCGGCGCAATGGAAACTGCCTCCCCCGCTGCTGCTTGAAGTCGCTTTAGGTTCAGATGAACAGGAACCACGCTTACAAGTGAGCGCCCAATAACGAATTCCAAAAGCTGCACCGCTTCTGCTACCGACATTGTTGCAATTCCTTGACGGCTCAATCGCGCAAGTTCAGTAGGATCTGCCCCTTCAATTTCCTCCCATGGACCCCACGCCAAACTCCAAGATGGCAGCCCTCT
>CAXGXL010000183.1:0-6891 GCA_964013555.1 uncultured bacterium | reverse complement strand
TGTCCATAATTTTCTGGGAACTCTCGTTTTGCATGAGAAGGAAGATAAGTTGTCCACCAATCACGGTCTTGGGTGCGTAGTACTTGATCTTTTTTTCCCCAACTCAAAACTATGGTTTGCTTCAAATTTCGCAAAGTTTCTGCTGTGAGAAAGTCCTCAGACCTTACTTCAGAAAACAAATGCTCCACTCGTGAGTCCGTTAAGTGTGCATGAATAATTGTACCGGCGAGAGCTCTTCCCGGGGGGCGTTTTGCGAAAATGCGGTCAAAAAGAGTTTTGCCTTCAGCCCGACTACTCACTCGAAATGTATCCAAGAATCCATCCATGTCTTGCTCAGTGACAGGGGCGCCACCGGGTGACGAGAGAAAAAGACCATCGACCTTGTCAGGCCTTTTGCTTGCGTAAAGGGTTGCGGCAATTCCTCCCATCGAGTTTCCGAATAAAATAACGGGTCCATCAATATCTTTGAGCACGGAGTCGAGTGTTTCCGTCATGCCTTGAACCATTTGTTGAACGGTAAGTTTGCTGCCCGGAGTCTGACTTTTACCGTGTCCGGGCAGATCTGGAGCGATTACCCTACTGAATTTCTTGGGAAGCCTGGTTAAGAGTTGAAAATACTCCGCGGCTTGCGAGGTCACCCCATGTAAAACAACAAGCGTGGGGAGTGTGCCGGAGCCTTTGGCTTCGAAGACGTGCATTTTCCCGATACTTGTTTGGATATAACGACTGCGGAAACCAGAGAAACGAAGTAATTGTCTGATTGCTTTTCGACCCAATGCGATAGAGGGACGAAGGACCCTGGAGCGAAGGAAGGCACTTGTACCGGAGAAGAACGTCTTCAAGCCGCCTGGTCGATTCAGTGCAAGCTTCTTTTGACACTCTTGGCGCAGACACAGGAGGTTGTGTTCTTTGGCCAAGGCTTTTAGGCTTGCGTAGTCCCGATGGGCCTTCGGAATACTAGAATGCTCAAGAAAAGATACAAATGCCTTGGCGCTTTGGGTTGGGGATTGGGTTATGCGGACCGAGGTTGCTCCACTTTGTATTTTCTTGCTCAGCCATGGTAAGTGGTTGCGTTTGCAGAGTAGACGTCTACTGGCTTTAATCTCTTCGGTTCCAAATTGAAGCGTAACCTCGTCTTTAGCCAGCCTGGTAGGAGCGTATCTCTTAAATGCGTCTGCAATGGTATTGGCTGCTTGTTCACGGAGTACAAAATGGTCGCCCAGTGGTGCTTTGCCCTTAGCATGGCCGCTCGTCGTATCACCGGTAGGAAGGTCATTTTTTTCTGATTTGCTTGTTGCGACGGGCGAGGAGCCGCGTGGAGGAATTGTTTTCGCAAGGACCGAGTTCTGATGCGTTCCGGTTGAATTAACTCGTTGCGATGTGGAAATAGAGGAGTTCACTTTCTGATTATCAGCCCCTTGGTGTAATTGTTTCGTCAAAGATGTTCTGGGTAAGTGGGACGAGGATAAGAGAGCTGAGGGATTAATTTGAGGCGAGGGCTGGTGGTTTCAAGTCAATATTACACTTCTTCGTACACATGCATCCCTTCGCGGAATCCCAAATACCTAAAGGATGTTCCCGGAAGGGCGAGTGCTTCTTGTTCGATATCACTTAGGTTTGCGGCATTTAAGTCATCGGCTTCCGTAATATCTGAGATATCAAAAAAGCGTTCTTTGGGGTAAACACAAATGCGAAATAAGCTGCTAAAGGCAGTGTTGTAATTTTGAGTTACAGAGAGAAAAGCTTTTTCAGTATATATTTTTCCAGGGATTGCGGTTTTGCCCCCCCCAATGAGGCATCCTGAACCCCGGTATACGGGCCTTTTTACGGGATGTAATTTCTTTAGGCCCCGAGTGATTTCTTTGGCTTGACGAAACGACTCTGAATTGAATCGGTCTAGACCGCGAAGCCCACGGTTGACGTCCTGATAGCCGCTAGGGGTTTTGTATCTCGTGATCGCACTTCTTTCAGAGTCCAGGAGATCTTGGCCTTGAGCCGCCCCATTCGCTGCTAGGCGTGCGATTTCAGAGCACCTTTTCTTAGCGATGGCGCTATCTACACCACAAAGAATATTGGCTATTGTGTGGAGGCGCTTCAAGAGTTTTGAGAGGGCCAGCCTGTATTTTTTGGCTTTCTTTGGCTTGAGATTGGCGATCTGAGTTCGAAGGTTTCGGATGTCATTTTGGTCTAAACGCCTGTGGTTTTTGAGATAGTTGACAATGGGAAGCATGGAACTCTTTGATGCCGTGTATTTGCCATTTCCTGCCTTGCGCAAGGAAAACGAGATCTCAGCGCTTTTTCGTAAGCAATTCTCAAAGGAATCCGTATCGAGTGTAAAGTAAATCGATTGTGGGGCGCTTGGGGGCCCAGATGTTTTGTGGGGTAGAGCGGGGCCGGGAGGGGCAGAATGTCCAGCTATCTTCATTGAGCAAATACCTTTATTCTCTTCATTAGCATCGCCCGAATAGAGGGAAGGGTTGCGTTTATCTAAGACTCCCCTGGGTGAACAAATAATAGATACCAATGTTTAGGGCGATTTAGTCTTATTAGTAGGGCATTGGAGTAGGTGCGATAAGAATTGGTTTTAGGGCGAACTTCATTTTGGGAAAGTGGTGTTTTGGGGAGAGACCAGTGGGGAGGTTCAAATAGGGGAAGAGCTGAAATCATCGAGGCTAGCGTGAGTTACACTCTACGTTGTTAGGTGACGTTGGGTTGCATTACAACGGGGAGAGTTTTGTGTCGCACACGGTTACATCTATTCGAGGGCACAATCGGATTTTGCAGTGGCGCTCTCGCTATGGGCAGTGGCGTAGAGGAGCCCAAAAGACGTGGCGCTTTTGGGGCTTCAAAAGGCTGAGATGTCACTAAGAATGCTTTAATTTTGCCAAATCGAGCTCAGCGATTGCCATAAGCGACCCAATAGCCTCTTGGTCTTCGAACGTTTTGCCTGGGCCTCTTTAGAATCTACGAATTGCTCTTTGGGTGAGGGGGGATCCAAGGGGATTTCTACCCAGATATCTTGGTCGTCGTAGGGGGTTGTATTAAGGGGCTTTGGGGCCGAGAATTTCTGGGTTTGCTGGGGTGTTTGCGAGGATAGGTTGGCGCTGGCAGATGCGGTTACTTTCATTTTGTAGTTCCTAGTTGTGGTTTTAATTTCCAAGGCTAGTATCGGAATGCGATACCTCGGTGTTGCTGAATATTACGCAACGTGGCTAAGGAAATAGGCGCTTTGTAGGTGTACCAATGCAAGATGGAGTGAGGGCCACTCCATCTGAAAGTAGAGTTGAATTGAAAACTTAGTTGATATTTTCAATTACAGGGCTCGACGGCCCGTCTAGATCTCCGTAGTGGAGAACGATTTCTCGTAAATCTCTTTGACCAGGGCCGGATCTACCGATGGGTTGCGCGGGTTGTAGCCGCTGAAGGGAGCGACGTCATTTCTTGGGCGCCATAAGAAATCAGGACCTGGGTTGATCCAACCGCTGTTGACGACTTTACCGTCTTTTTCTTCTAACCAATACTTATACGTCTTGTTGTTGGCTCCCGAGAGTTTCGCGGTTACAAAGCGCATGGCTCCATCGCCGGGAGCGCCTTTGGCGCCTCGCAAAGATTCCATATCAACGCCCGCTGGGACGTGAGTGGTTTCTTTGAAGTGAGCTTTGTCGTAGCAATAGTTCCAGACCTGGTCGGTTTGGGAGACGTCCATGGCAAAGGAACGATGGTCGCTTAGCCATTTTTGAACCGTGGTGTGAAATACCTGGGCCGTAGGGTCCTCAGGGTCTTCGCAGCTAAGGGCCGCTATCTGATTTGCAGTGATTTCGCGCTTTTCTCCGTCTGGGAGTTCAAGGGTGATATCTTGCTTAACCTCTCGGGCCACCAAGGTATCGCCTCGGTAGCTAAAGTCTCCTTCGCGAAGGTCTACTGGTTTGATGCCGACTAATTTGCCCCGAATAAGTTCACCGTTTTTGAGCTGGACTTGGCTCCAATGGCCATCGAAACGATTGCCGATAAATTCGGCGCCACCGGATTGGCTATTGGCTATTACCGTAAGAAGCCCTTTGATATCTTGTGGGGTAAAGGTGATGCCGTCTATGGTTACGCTTTTGGTTGGCTCGCGAAAGAGCATTCCCGCTAGCGCAACTTTATCGCAACTTCCCCACCAGCCCACGTCCATGGTGCCATCGGTTTGTCCATCGGTGCCAAATGAGCCGCGGGAGTCGATAAAGTCATGGGGAACATCGGGATCGATGGTGCCATTATTATTGAAGTCGACTCCGGTGGTTCGCTCTGCGTCGGATTCCGATAGGGTGCTAGAAGGGATATAGTGGCCGCTTGGTTCGTTTACCAGACCATTAAGAGAGGGGGTTCGCTCGTAGGCGAGTGCACCCGTAGGGCGGCCCCGTGATTTGAGAAGTTGGTCCAATTTATCTAGTGGTCCACCGGTAGCCCATAAATGGGTGCTTGGATTGCCATCGGTGTCGTCTACTCGTCCTGCCATGGGCCAATAGGTCGTACTCCACACGGGATGGGCGCTTTGAAAGGTTGTTTCATTAGCGGAGGATTCTGCCTCCGAGCTGGCGGTTCGAATGCCCGTGAGAGCTAAGCCGGTCAGAGCTGCGGCCGGTCCAAAGAACCTTGAGAAACGGGGGTTCGCGTTTCGGGGGGAGAGGGTAGAAAGGGTGGATATCGGCCGAGACGCAGGGGGATTATTGACGAGGTTGCGTGCAATTAGGGGGCGCGTCAGGGCAGGTGCTCGGGTGCGTGCGGCTCTAGGGGCATGTAATAGGGTTCGACTCAAAGCGCGAAGCATTGTTTTTCTCCAAGGTTATAATAACTTTCCCTTGTTATCGTTGAAGTTTGTTAAATGGTGCTCCAAATTGCGCAAATACCCGTTTAATGGGGCATTGAGGAGATGTAATCTTGGTCAAAGAGGGAATTCACAGACGACGCAGTTGCCTACGGGAAAGATCTGGTCAGAAGAAAAAGAGATAAAGCCCTTAGAAAACACCCAAGGTATTGAGCGTGGCAATGGATACCGAGAGTTGATAGAGGACTTGGGTAATATCAGCCCAAAATTGAAGGCCTGTCATGGGGGTTGTATCGAGGGGAACGACAATAACATCTCCGGGTAGGATCGTAACGTCGGAGGCAAACCAGCTTGTTCCTTTTGATGTTTGGATAACTTCACCGCTCATGCGAATCACAAAAATACCGGTCTGATCTGCGACTTGAGTTAAGCCACCACTTTTCTGAAGGTAGTCTTGATAGGTTTGATTCGCAGCATAAGCATGGGAGGTAGCTTGGTTAACTTCGCCTAAAACCGTGACGGTATCAGGCACTCTTGGGATGAAGAGTTCATCATTTGCTTCAATTAGGAGGTCTTGTCCTTGGGAGGCAAGTATCTGGGGTAGATTAATGACGAGGCGACCCGTAGCAGGTGTTGATTTCAATTTATCGAGAACGTTTTGGGCCAGTGCGCTCTGAGCTTGGGCTGCCGAATCATCGGTGTTTGTGGTAACTTGCGATGCAAGGAGATTCCGTTCGAGCTTGTTTATTATAGTTTGTTTTTGAGCGTCTTCTCTTTCACGCAGTGATTGGCGCAGCAAGGTGGCACCCTGGGGATAGGCGAGATCGGTCAATCCCCCCGCTCGTTTGATGATGTCGTTGAGGCTCTCGCCTTTTTTAATGGCTAGGCGTCCGGGGAATTTTACTTCACCTTTCAACTCGACGTAAAGCGTCTCGTTCCAATTTGGGGCCTGCCTAATAACAAGTAAGTCGCCGGGTTGAATGAATTCGCTGTTAGAAGCATCGCTGAGCTCAATCTCCTCATGGGTACGAGTGAAGGTGCCGTCTTCGAGTATGGATCGACGTGTGAGAATAGCCGAATAGGGGTAAGCCGATTCAAGTAAGCCTCCAGCGAAACTAATGAGGTTTTGAACCGTTGTTTCCTTTGAAACGGGATAGAGACCGGGGAGTTTAATGCTCCCTTGTATCGTAGCAAGCAGTGGGGTCGCCCCTTGTCGGGCCTCCTCTTGAAGAAGCTTGATAGTGGGTTGTAGATAGGGAGTTCTGTCTTTGTTCTTGGGAAAGAAGATAACCGTGTCGTCATTTTGAAGTACTTGGTTTGTTGAATGTTCTGGGTTTTCTAGAATCGAATCGATTGAAAATACAAGCGCCTGAGTAGTTCGCTTTTGGGGATCGCGGCGTAAGAGGATTGAATATTGCTCATCTGTTTCCCAGCGTTCTGGTTGAAGGCATTTTGTTTGCATTACCGCTAGATTTTGTGTTGGTGGCTCATTAGAGCACGAGTAGGCGACCTTGAGGGGGTGGTTTTTTAATATATCGCTAATTCGAATATTAAGTGTGCTTTGAATCATACCGGGGTTTTCGATGAATCCCGTGATAGCGATGGCATTGCTGAGTTGGTTGATAGCGGTTCCTACTTCAAGGGCGTCTCCGTCTTGAATTTTCAGTGCCAAACCTTCTTTGGTGCTAAGATCAAGAGTGATAATTTCTTTGGTGCCTTGAGCTCCTATGCGGGTGATTTGAGTGTGTTGAAGATTGGAAGACGCCCAAGCCCCGCCGGCTAGACTCAGCATTTGCCCGGCGGTCTGTTCGCCTCTAAGTTCGTAGATTCGCGGTCGTTTGACGCCGCCTGATATTGCGACGCGTTTGCCAACGGGAGGCACAAAGATAACGTCTCCGTGCAGTAGGCGGCGGTCACGTTTTGTGTCACCGTTGAGCAACAAATCGTAGAGATCTAAAGTGCGAATGAGCCTGCCGCGTCTTTTGAGTTGAACGTTGCGCAAAGAGCCGATGGTGCGAATGCCGCCGCTAACGAATAGGGCGTTGGTAACGGTGGAGAGTGAACTTACCACATAGGACCCGGGG